>JBKPCD010000049.1:0-12182 GCA_046727175.1 Acidobacteriota bacterium
CGATTGGAATGACTGCGACTTGGCCGTCGCCGCACCAACCATTCCGGGGCTCGATAGCAGCTTGGCGAGATTCACGCCCTGACACTCCGGGCACGTTGGCGTTCGAGCCTGCGTCACGAAGGCCTCGAACTGCCGACCACAATCACGGCATGCGTACTCGAAAAGAGGCATACGTCGATTGTAACAGGACTGCCGGCGACAGGATTGCCGAACCCCGAGCTATGGCGTCAACGTCTGCGACTTTGCAACCGCCACCGCGGCAGGCCTCAAGACGTCGTTTCCGATACGGTACCCGTGACGGATAACACCGATGATGAGACCTTCCTGCTCCGGCGACACGGCCGGCACGGTCGTCACCGCCTCGTGAAGTGACGGATCGAATGGTTGTGACACCGCCTCGATTCGCTTGACGCCCAGCGCTTCGAGCTTGGCGAGGAACTGCCGTCGCACCATCTCGACGCCCTGGAGCAGCGCGTCGGTCGACGGTACCTTCGAGGCCGACTCCAGCGCACGATCGAGGTTGTCGAGGACCTCGAGCATCTCCGCGAGAACGTCGCGCCGCGCGCGCTCGACGTCCTTGGCGATCTCTCGCCGCAGCCGCAGCCGCGCTTCGTCGAAGTCATTAGACGCCTGCCGGTACTTCGCGATGTATTCCTGGACCTGCCGATCCTTCTCCGCGACCTGCCGTTCCAGTTCCTCGACGTAGGTCGGCTTCAGCGACGCCGGCGCATTGGAACTCTCCGCCGCGGAACCACCCGGCTGCGCCCACCAACGGCGGTCGACGACCTTGACGGGGATCTCGTGCTCTTTGTCTGAGTTTGGCATTTTCTGAACTAATCAGCCGCTACTCTGCCGGCGCCGGGGATTTCTCCGTTCGCGCAGCGGCCTCGTATCGAAAATCGAGCTTGTCTTCCTTCAACCCGATCGTGACGATGCCGCCCTGCTCGAGCGAGCCGAACAGAATCTCGTCGGTCAGCGGATCGCGCACCTCGGTCTGAATGACGCGCGCGAGCGGTCGTGCACCGTAGACAAGATCGTATCCTTTCTCTGCCAGCCATCGTCGCGCCTCGGGCTCGAGCGCGATGACGACGCGACGCTCGGCCAGCTGCGCCTCGAGCTGCAGGATGAACTTCTCGACGATCGTCTCCATCACGGCCGGGGTGAGCGGATCGAACGTCACGATCGCATCGAGTCGATTTCGGAATTCCGGGCTGAACACCTTCTCGACCGCCTGCTTCGACCGCTGCTGTGCGGCCTTCTGCCGCGCGTCGACGACGTGAGCGCTCGAGCCTGACTCGGCAAAGCCGATGGTGCCGGCGCTCAGCTCGCGCGATCCGGCGTTGGAGGTCATGATCAGGACGACCTGCCGGAAATCCGCCTTGCGACCGTTGTTGTCGGTCAGCGTCGCATGATCCATCACCTGAAGCAGGATGTTGAAGATGTCGGGGTGCGCCTTCTCGATCTCGTCGAGCAGCAGCACCGCGTAGGGATGCTGTCTGATCGCATCGACGAGCAGCCCTCCCTGTTCGAAGCCGACGTACCCGGGAGGCGCGCCAATCAGCCGCGCCACCGCGTGCTTCTCCATGTATTCGCTCATGTCGAAGCGGATGAACTCGTTGCCGAGATGGATGGCGAGCTGCTTGGCGAGTTCGGTCTTCCCGACGCCCGTCGGGCCGGTGAACAGAAAACATCCCGCCGGGCGTTCCGGCTGGCCCAATCCGGCGCGCGATCGCTTGATGGCGCGCGCCACGGTCCGAACGGCGTCTTCCTGGCCAAAGACGACGCGCCCGAGGGCTTCTGCGAGCGTCTTCAATCGATCGCGATCGGAGGCGGACGCCTGTTTCGCCGGTATCCGCGCGATGCGCGCGACGACTTCCTCGATCTGTGCGGCGCTGATCTCGATGATGTCCTGACCGTCGACAACCGCGTCGGCCTTCCGGCCTGATGCATCTGGAGTCGACGTCGACCCTCGCGTGAGGCGCGTTTTGGCTCCTGCTTCATCGAGCACGTCAATGGCGCTGTCGGGCAGCCGGTAGTCCCGCAGGTGCCGCGCGGCCAGCTTGGACGCCGCCTCGAGCGCGTCCTCCGTGTAGCGCACGCGGTGATGCGACTCGTAGCGCGAGCGAAGCCCCTGCAGAATCCTGACGGTTTCCTGGATGCTCGGCTCGTCGATGGCTATCTTCTGCAGCCGCCGGGCGAGCGCGCGATCCTTTTCGATGTGCTTGTACTCTTCGTGCGTCGTCGAACCAACCACGCGAAGCTGCCCCGTCGTCAACACCGGCTTGATCAGCGTCGCGAGATCCATGGTGCCGCCGGTCGTGGCGCCGGCGCCAACGGTGGAGTGAATCTCGTCGATGAAGAGAATCGGCAGACGCCGTTTGGACAAGGCGTTGATGACGGCCTTGAAGCGCTCTTCGAAGTCGCCGCGAAAGCGCGTGCCGGCCAGGAGCGCGCCCGTGTCGAGCGAGAAGACCTCCGCGCCCCGGAGCAGATCGGGGACGTCTTCTTCGAGCAATCGCGCGGCGAGGCCTTCGGCCAGCGCCGTCTTTCCGACGCCCGCGTCGCCAACGAAAACCGGATTGTTCTTGCGGCGCCGGCAGAGAATCTCGAGCGTGCGCTGCAGTTCATCGATGCGGCCAATCAACGGGTCGAGCTCGCCCGCACGCGCGCGTGCGGTGAGATTCACCGCGTACGCCCCGAGCGGATCGCGCGCCGCCGCGCGTCCGCGTTCACCCCCGCCGGCCTCCGCGTCGGGCGAGTCGCCACCCTCCGGTGCGTTGGGATTTGGCGTGGGCACCTTGCTGATCCCGTGGGAGATGAACTCGAGGATGTCGAGCCGCGTGATCCCCTGCGCCGCGAGCAGCTGCGCCGCGTGGGATCTGGTCTCCTGAAGCGTCGCCGCGAGCACGTCGCCCGACTGGACCTCCTGACGGCCGCTGCTCTGCACCTGCAGGACGGCCGTCCGCAGGACGCGTTGAAACGCCAGCGTCTGCTCGGGGTCCTTCTGCTGACCGCGCTTGTATTGCTCGACCGCCTCCTGGAGGTACTTGTCGAGATCGCGCCGGAGCTGCGGCAGATCCGCGCCGCATGCTGCGAGGATGCGCTCGCCGTCGGCATCGTGCGCCAGCGCGTAGAGCAGGTGCTCGAGCGTCAAGTGCGTATGACGCCGTGCCGTCGCCTCGCGATATGCGACAGTCAACACAATTTCGAGCGCATTACTGAACATGTCTGTTTCTTACGCTGTCAGAGTCAGTGATAAGGGACAAGGGATAAGGGATAACGCCCGCGTAGGTAGCTACATGCTTTTCCCTTCTCCCTTTTGCCTTTCCTTTTCCCTTTTCCCTTTTCCCTTTTCTCACTCCGGCTCGATGGCGGCTCTGAGTGGAAACCCGTTCGCTCGCGCGGAATCGACCACCGTCGCGACTTTCGTCTCGGCCACTTCGTGCGGATACACGCCGCAGAGGCCCCTGCCCTGCGTATGGACCATCATCATGATTCGATACGCCTCCGCCGGCTGCTTGTTGAAGACGGTCTCGAGGATCACGATGACGAAGTCCATCGTCGTGTAGTCGTCATTGAGGAGCAGGACCTTGTACAGCTCCGGCTCTTTCGTCTTCTGCTTCGTCCGCTCGAGGACTTCACCGTCTGTCTGCCGACCCACGTCTGCCATGGCGCTATCGAGATGATTTTATCAGGCTGGAGTAGAATCCGGCTTGAGTGCCCGTGATCGCGCCTTTTCAACGGCAACAGCCCGACGGTTCCAGCAGCCCGGCGCCAGAGCGCCCAAACGATGAGGGGGCGGCCAGTCCGATGATGACGCTCGCGTCCGGTATGGACTACATCGATCTGCGCTTTCAAGGACGGCCACAAATCATCGCCACGGCGGTCCTGCATCACGCATCGGGGGTGGCGTTGATTGATCCGGGGCCGTCGACGACCCGCGCGACGCTCGAGAGCGAGCTGGGGAAGCGAGGCATGTCACTCCGGGACGTGCGTCAGATCCTGCTCACGCACATCCATCTCGATCATGGCGGCGCGACCGGCACGCTCGTGCAGTCGAACCCTTCAATCGAAGTCTTCGTTCACGACATCGGCGCGCCCCACATCGTCGACCCGTCCCGGCTCCTCGCAAGCGCCAGACGTCTCTACGGCGATGACATGGAGCGGTTGTGGGGCGAAATCCTGCCGGTACCTGCATCCGCAATCCGCACGCTCAACGACGGCGATCGAATCACGGCCGGCGGACGGAACCTCGAGGTTGCGTACACCCCGGGCCATGCCTCGCATCACGTCAGCTACTTCGATCGATCGAGTGGGATCGCGTTCGTTGGCGATACCGCTGGCATACGACGTGGCGAGGTCAAGTACATCATGCCGCCGACGCCGCCACCCGACATCGATCTCGAGGCGTGGCGGGTGAGCATCGATCGGATCCTCACCTGGAATCCCGACACGCTCTTCCTGACGCACTTCGGTCCGTTCAATGGGGTCAGACCCCACGTCCAGGAGCTGTTCGACCGCATCAACGAGTGGAGCAGCATCGTCCGACGGCTTCTTGCCGACCCTGCGCTGGACGATGCCCGTGGAGAGCAGCTGTTCGTCGACGAGGTGCTCCGCGAGCTTCGACGAACGATCGGCGAGCAGGAGGCCGAGCAGTACGTCCGCGCCGGGCGTCTCGATTACTCGTGGCAGGGGCTCGCCAGGTACTGGCGCCGAAAGACTCAGAGCGTCGGCGCGAAATCTAATCTCGCTGCGACATAACACCAAGGCGCGCCAAGGGCGCGCCCCGCCGGAGCGGAGCGGGGCGAAGGGGTCCCCGCGAGCGACGGCGATGGGGGGTCCGGCGGGGCGAAGCCCCCCGGACATGAATGGAGACCACCCATGAAGAGCAACATCCGCCGACGCGTCATCGCAGGTCTTGTCACGATGGCGTTTCCGCTGGTCGCGGCTGCCCAGATGACGCTCCGGCCGACCGAGCCGCCCATTGTCACCGCCGAGAACGAGCGCTGGTACCTTGCGGGAGAACCGATTACGGTTGCTGGCAGCGTGTACTATCCTGCAGGCCCGCAGGTGTACTTCAATCCTTATGAGATGATCCGCAGCGGCAATTACCAGGGTGTGCCACTCTATTCCCGCACGACACTCGAGCCATACAGCGTCGTCTTCGTGCCGGTCGGCGGCAGCCTGTTGCAGCCGTACGAGCGGCGGCGGGCGGGTGAGTTAGCCGGGACAGTCGGGAGCACGACGCCGGCGTTTCCCGTGGAGAGCTACGCGGAGGGCAGCAGCGATCTGCCACAAGCGGCGGCGCCTCCCATGATGGGAACAGGCTTGACAGAGATCGCACCGGCGCCGGGAACTGCTCCTCCAGCGCCCGAAAGCGGCGCCGTGGCAACCACGGGCATCAACATCCCGCCTTCGGGTCCGCTGCGGACGGCGAGGCAGCCCGTCGGGTTGAACGGCTTCTTCATCGAGTACGACGGACGGCGGTGGTTCAGCAGCGGACGCGCAGTCGAATTCGAGGAAGGCCGATTCAAGCCTGTCGGCGAGTATCACGGCTTTGCGGTCTACGCGCCTGCGGGCAACGCGGCGGAGCAGACCATCTACGTCGCTGTAACCGTCAATCCTCGCGGACTGCTCGCGCCTTACTCAGAGCGGAAGTAGGAGGAGCCGGAAGATGCCGTTGTCAGTTGGTGAGACCGCGCCCGACTTCGAGCTGCGGAGTCATCGCGGCGGAACGGTCAGGCTCTCGGATTTTCACGGCAAGAAGAATGTGGTCGTTGCGTTTCATCCGCTGGCGTTCACGCCGGTCTGCGCCAACCAGATGCGCGCCTACGAGTCTGATCTCGGAACGCTCGGCGCCGCCGATACGGCCGTCCTCGGGATCAGCATCGACGCGCAGCCGGCGAAGACGGCATGGGCACAGACGCTAGGTACGATTTCGTTCGACCTGCTCAGCGACTTCTACCCGCACGGCGACGTTGCCAGGAAGTACGGCGTGTTCCGCGAGCAGGATGGCATCTCGGATCGTGCGATCTTTCTGGTCGACAAGCAGGGACGCGTCGCGTGGGCGCGCACGTATCAGATCCCGGAGCAACCGGATAACGCGGAATTGATCGCCGCAATCCATACGATCGGTGAGAAGAAGAACACGCGGAGCTGAAGCTTCGCGCTCCGGATGTTTGCGCTCCGGATGTTTGTAGGTGTGAAGTCGAAGGTTGAAGGCCGTGACCTCCAACCTCCGACAAACCTGGCCGCGGGCGCCTTTCCGCCCGGGAGCGAGGATGGCGAGCCGGCCTTCGTGGCTGACGAGGCGGGTGGTCAGCCGGCCGGCACCGGTGGGTAAACTTCGGTTAAACGATCGCGCTCGTTTCTTTCCGCTGAGGAATCAGCATCGCCGACGGTTTCATTGCACCCAGGCGGATGAACGATCCGTCGGGTGTTTGAGCCAAAAACTTTGCGTCGACCAGAGCCCCGAGCAGGGCATCGCACACATCGGGCTCGAAACCCCACAGGCGCTGGGCCTGTGCAGCCGTCAGATGGAGACCGGGTATTTCCACGAAATCGCCCTGAATCCTCTGGAGCGCTCTACTGATACGCATCCCCGACCCCTGACCGCGGCGACACTATTTTTGGCTTTGACAGCTGCGATTACAAGCAACTGCCGTACCGAGTCCAAAACGGCCGTTCGTCGTGGCACGAACGAGCCGCTCTCAACATCTAAACCATTGATGTGATTGACGATGTCGCGCGAGCTCGCGAGTGGCTGGATTGTTGCGGTCGTGAACAACAACAGCTGAGGTGTAAGTAAGATGGTCGTGCTCGTTTGGAATCGCTACGGAACGCATTGCGAGGTTCTCGGTTCTCGGTTCTCGGTTCTAGGTTCTAGACTAAGACTAGGTTCTTTGGTTCGAACTTCGGCCGGCCTGAAAGGTCGAACCTGACCGAACCGCGAACCCCGACCCGGGAACTGTGAACCGAGAACCTCGCGTGCGTCAGAGTTGTCGTAGCGCCGTGACGATCGGGAGCCGCGCGGCGCGAATGGCCGGCAGCATGCCTCCGAGGAGGCCCATGAGGATCGAGTAAAAGAGTCCCTGTACGAGGAGCTTGGGGGTCACCGCGAACGCGAACGCGATCTGGCTGAACGATTGGAAGTTCATCGTCGCGGTTTCGTACCCGTCGAACGCCGCCCAGGCGATGGCACCGCCGATCAGGCCGCCGATCAGACTCAGCAACGCGGCTTCGGCGAGCACCGAGACCACCACCGGGATTCCCCCGAACCCGAGCGCCCGCAACGTCGCGATCTCACGCGTGCGGCTCGCGACTGCGGTATACATCGTGATGACGGCGCCGAACACCGCGCCGACGCCCATCAGCACGGCAATGATGCCGCCGATGATTCGGATGATCCGTTGCAGCGTCTCCGTCTGGCTTCCGTAGTACTCCGGCGCGCGCATCGCCGAGACCGTCAGCTGCGGATTCGATGTCAGCGAGTCCTTCAGCTGCTGGAACGAGTCGGTTGAGGCGAGCCGCGCGTAGACCGACTGGTAGCTGTTGCCGCGGCGATACGCGGGCTGCAGCACCTTGACGTCGCACCACAGTTCCGATTCCGACACCGAGCCGGCATCCTCGAAGACGCCGACCAGCGTCCACGTGCTCTCACCCCATTTCAGCGTTGTTCCGACATTCAGGTCGACGAACTGTCGCGTCGCTGCGCGTCCCGCGACGATTTCGTTCCGGCCGAACTGAATGTTACGCCCTTCGACGATCTTCAGGCGGTCGTGGACCTTGAAGGCTTCGGGCGTCACGCCGCGAAGAGGCACGTTCGCGGGACTTCCGGATCGCCTGAGGGGATGATCCACCACCACGAACAGTTCCGGCGACGTCAACGGAGTCCCGGAACTGTCGTGTGCGATGCCCGGCGCGTCCTGGATGATGCGGACCGCGTCGCCAGGGAGGCCGCTGGTCATCTCGGTGTCGCTTCCGGCGCGCATGATCAACGCGAGATTCGGATCGCCCGATGCCTTCATCGTGGCGTTCACGCCTTCGGCAATCGAGAGAACCGCGACGAACACCAGAACGACGCCCCCGATGCCGACGACGGCCACCGTGGACGAGCCGAGACGGGCCCGAATGGATCGGATGTTGACGCCCGTGACGGCAATGATCTGCGAGAGCATCAATTCCTCCTGAGCGCGTCGACGATGCGGAGCCGGCTGGCCTGCCAGGCAGGCAGGAAGCCCGAACCGATACCGAGGAGCGCGACCAGTCCGATGCCGGCGATCACCGCCGGGGTCGGGAAGTAGAACGCCGGCAGCAGTCCGTGCGTCGGATCGCCCGTCACCGTGATGAACGTGTACGACAGCGCGAGACCCAGCCCGCCGCCGACCATTGCGATGAGCATCGATTCGAGCAGCACCATTCCGAGAATGCGTCCTTCCGTGAATCCCAGCGTCTTCAGCACGGCGAGCTCGTTGATGCGCTCCCGAATGGCCTGCGCCATCGTGTTGCCCGCAACGAGCAGGATAGTGAACATCGCCATGCCGACGATCCACATCATGATCGATCCGATGTCGCCGATCTGCTTGGCCCAGTCCGACACGAAGGCCTTCTCGGTGTTCGTCTTGGTCTCGGACTGCGAGTTGGCGAACATCGCGTCGATCTTCGCGGCGATCTCCGGAGCGCGATCGGGGTTGTCGATCGTGAAGACGTACCAGTTGTAGCGATCCCTGAATCCGCTTCGCTCTGGAATCGTCTCTCGGAGGTACTGGTAATTGAAGACCACTTGCGTCTTGTCGCTGCCCTTGATTTTCGAATCGTAGATGCCGTCGATCGTGAATTCCCACGGGCCGCCGTCCGGCCGACGGTAGATCGTCCCGTTGATTGGAATGCGCTGGCCGACCTTGAACCCGTACTTCTTCGCGGTATCGATGCCGACGATCGCGCCGGTGCGGTCCGCGAGGAACGCCTTCTTCTGATCCTCAGACAGCTCGTACTCCTTCGCATAGATGCGTAGCCAGCTCTCGGGGTCGGTCGCGAACGTCGCGAACTGATTCCGGACGTCCTGGTAATAGCCGCCGAACCAGTTCGAGTGCGTGATGTCGGTCACGCCGGGGACCTGCTTGATCTGCCCCTCGTACGACGCTGGGAGCGGATTGATGATCGACACCTTGTCGATCACCATCAGCCGTCCCTGGCCCGCCATCTCCACGCCCATGCTGAACGCCGCCCGGATGGCCATGAGGACGCCGAACAGCAGGAACGCGAAGAAGATCGCACCAATCGTGAAGAACGTCCGGAACTTGCGCCGGAGCAGGTTGCGCCAGACGATGGGAAAGAACTTCATGCGGCGACCTCCGAGACGAGCACGCCCTTCTCGAGGTGAAGGGTGCGACGCGCACGCGCGGCCGCGTGTGGGTCGTGTGTGACCATGACGATCGTCTTCGCGTGCTGTTGATTGAGCGCCTGCAGCAGATCCAGGACTTCGTCTCCCGACTTGCGATCGAGATCGCCCGTCGGCTCGTCGCAGAGCAGCAGTGTCGGATCAGTGACGATCGCCCGCGCGATGCCGACGCGCTGCTCCTGTCCGCCGGAGAGCTGACGCGGGAAGTGGTTCATCCGTTCCGCCAGTCCGACGACGGACAGCGCGACCTGGACGCGCTTGCGCCGCTCCGCCTTCGACAACTTTGTGAGGAGCAGCGGAAGCTCGACGTTGCGCGCCGCCGTCAGCACCGGCAGCAGGTTGTACATCTGGAAGATGAACCCGATGTGACGCGCGCGCCACGCCGACAGCTTGCCCCCCGACAGCTTGTCGATCCGATCTGCGCCGACCGTGATCGATCCCTCGGACGGCGTGTCCAGCCCGCCGATCAAATTGAGCAGCGTCGTCTTGCCGGAGCCCGACGGCCCCATCAGCGCGAGAAAGTCTCCCTGTGGGATATCGAGATTGACGCCCTGCAACACATCGATGCGCTCGCTGCCGCGGTGATACACCTTGTGGAGGTTGCGAACGCTGACGAGAGAATCGGACATCATTGCACCTTGACCTTGTCGCCGTCCTTCAGCGTCTGCGGTCCGTCGACCACGACGCGCTCGCCGGCCGTCACGCCGGAGACCACTTCGACTTGATCGCCGTTCTCCAGGCCTACGGTGATCGCGCGCCGCTCGGCGCGATCGTCGCGCACGACGAAGACGACCGTGCCGCCGTCCACCGTGCGGACTGCGGCTTTCGGGACGATCGCACGCGGCGCGGCCGCCTGCGCTGAGCCGGTTGCCTCAGGCTCCCGGAGGAACGAGACCTTCACACCCATGTCGGGCAGAATCCGCGGGTCGAGCTTGTCGAAGGCGATCCGGACCTTGACCGTTGCCTTCTGCCGGTCGGCGGCCGGGATCGTCGTGATCACGTGCGACGGGATCTGCCAGTCGGGGTACGCATCCAGCACCGCTTCGACGCGCTGATCGCTGTGGACGCGATTGATGTAGCTCTCGTTCACGTCCACTTCGATCTCGAGCGACGACATGTCCACGATGGTGCAGATGCCCGTTCGTGTGAAACCTCCGCCTGCAGAGACGGGAGAGATCATCTCGCCGGGCTGCGCGTCCTTCGAGATTGCAATGCCATCGAATGGCGCCCGGACGACCATGTCCGCCAGATCGGTCTGCCGCGCGTTTAGCTGGCTCTGTGCCACCTCAACCTGTTTTTCCGCGAGCGCGATGCGGGCCTTCAGGGATTCTACCGACGCTTCGGCTTCATCAACCTCCGCGCGCCCCACCACGGCTTCCTTCATCAGTCGCTGCCGGCGCTCGAGCGTCAGCTGCGCCTCCTTGAGCCGTGCTTGGTCTTCAGCTGCCGTGCGCTGAGACGCCCCGAGCTGCGCCTGCGCCACTTCGAGGGCGGCCCGGATCTGGGAGTCGTCGAGCCGGGCCAGGATCTGTCCCCTGCGTACCGCCTTTCCCTCCTCGACGAAAATCTCGAGCACCTTGCCCGTGACCTTCGACGAGACAGTCGCTCGTCGTCGGGCTGTGACGTATCCGGATGCGTTGAGCACGGCCGAGACTGCGCCCGGTCCACTCGCGCGCGCCGTGACCGCCGCGGTCTTAACGGGCGCCGCCTGGAGCCGTTGAGCCCAGAACCATCCGCCGGCTGCGAGCAGGGCAACTGCCAGAAGGGTGACCGCGATCCACGGGCCGACACGCCGCCGCCCCGCGCGGGCACTCTGATCGATACGAAGCGCAGCAAGTTCCTCGTTCAGCGTCATTTCTTATCCGGGGGACTTCGTCCCCCGGAACCCCCTCTGCCACCCCACCGCGCACAGGCCGCGCGGTGGGGCCCCGCTTTCGCCCTCGCTCGCGGGGGCCCCGTTCGTTCCCTCCGCTCCGGCGGGCGCGCCTTCAGCGCGCCTCACGTGAATCACGCGAATAAGGATGAAAACTGAGGCGGGATCTCTCAATACGAAGGACTGAGCCGTTCTCCCAACCCGTTCCACATAAGTATATCTACGTTAGAACCGGGCCCGGCTGTCAGAAGGTTTCGGTGAACGGAGGGAACGGCGCGGTGAACGGGACGTGCGTGAGACAGGTTCCGGGTTCACAGGTTCCAAGTTCCAGGTAGGTTCAGAGTTCCGGCGCTTGAACCGGAAACCGGCCTGGAACCTGCCTGGAACCCGGAACCTGTGAACCGGGAACCTGTTTTAGCGAAGACTCCCCGCGATCCAACCGCGAGTGAAGTAATCGCTCATCGTAATGCTGAACATGATGAGCAGCCAGAAGAAGCCGGAGGCGACGACGAGCCAGGTCAGGCGCGTGCTCCAGCGCACGTGCATGAAGAAGAGGATCACGAGGAGCGCCTTGATGCAGGCGATCGTCAGCATCACGACGTTGTTCAGGAAGCCGAGATCGTAGAACGCGACGAGCACCGTCAGGGCAGTGCCCGCCATCAGCGCGAGAAAGACCGAAACGTAAAGACTCGGCGGAGCCACGTGCTCAGACATAAGTCCTGGTCGCTAACCGTGATAATGCCGCCCGATCAAATAAAGGAGCGGGAACAGGAAGATCCAGACGATGTCGACGAAGTGCCAATAGAGGCCCGAGACCTCGACCGGCGTGTAGTAGTCCGCGTCGAACTGGTTCCGCCAGGCCATGATCGCGATCACGGTCATGATTCCAATACCGACGATCATGTGGAG
>JBKPCD010000050.1:0-38166 GCA_046727175.1 Acidobacteriota bacterium
TAGCGCAGCGCGATGTTGCCGAGCAGCACCGTTTCGGTGAACGGACCGGCGTAGTCGAAGTGCGACACCGCCTGCCCCTTCTGTCGGATCGCATCGAGCCAGTTCTTCTCGTGGCCAGGGCGTCCTTCAGGCACCCTGGGCAGCGTCCGCGGCGGACGCTGGAACGCCTGCATCACCGACTCCGGGATGAGGCGCGGGCTCTCCGAGTAGGTCTCGCACCACATCTTGCCCTTGTCCCCGATGAAGATCGTGCCCGACTGCGGCAGCCTCCGTTCCGGCTCGAGATCCTGGGGGCGCTCGGGCAGCAGGCCGCCGTCGTACCAGTGCAGCTTCACCGGTGGCATGGTGCCGCGCTCGGGGAAGGTCAGATGGATCATCGACGACGGAGGATAGCTGTCGTTGTACTGCACGCGCTGGCCAAACCCTTTCTGTCCGGGCTCCGGGGGCAGGAAGTTGTAGGCGATCGTCGCCTCGACGCTGGTCGGCGCGCCGAGCTTCAGGACCGTGTTCGCCGCGTCCATGACGTGACACGCCATGTCGCCCATCGCGCCGGCACCGAAATCCTGCCAGGCGCGCCAGCCGAACGGGTGGTACGTCTTGTGGAACCGGCGCATTGGTGCCGGACCCAGCCACAGCTCCCAGTCCAGGCCCTCCGGCACGGCCTGCTCTTCCGTCGGCCGCGGCATGCCCTGCGGCCAGATCGGGCGATTCGTCCAGCAGTGCACCTCGCGCACCTGGCCGATGGCGCCGGCCTCGAACCACTCCTGCATCAGGCGCAGCCCCTCCTCGGAGCGCCCCTGATTACCCATCTGCGTCACGACCTTGTACTTCCGTGCCGCCTCCGTCAGCGCGCGCGCCTCGCTGATGGTGCGCGTCAGCGGCTTCTGCACGTAGACGTGCTTGCCGAGCTGCATCGCCGCCATCGCGATCACGGCGTGCGTGTGATCGGGCGTCGCGACGAGCACCGCGTCGATGTCCTTCTGCTTCTCCAACATCACGCGGAAGTCTTTGTAGTCGGTCGCCTTCGGGAACTGCTCCAGCGTCGTCCCGCGCTGCGCCCGGCCGGCCTTGGCAGCCGCGCTCTCGTCGCAATCGCAGAGCGCAACGATGTTGTCGGTCTTCGCCACGTTGAGCAGGTTGTTCGTGCCCATCGCATTGGCGTTCGCGTAGCCCACGATAGCCACGTTGACGGTGTCGCTGGGCGCCTGGAAGCCTGCGCCCAGCACATGCCGCGGCACGATCGTCAGGCCAGCGGCGGTGGCGGCCACCGTGCCAACGAACTGCCGGCGTGAAACCTCGGGAGGGGTTGTCTTTTCGGCCATTGCGGTCTCCTTCACCAGAAGCGCGTTGCGCACCCGACAAATGTATCCCGAGCTGACCGCCGCACAGCTGGGAATCGGAGCGGCTTCGTGCTGCCTTTCATAATTACGGTGACACACCGAGGGTGGCGAGGCGCCCGCCGGGCAAGGCGCGAGGCGTGAAAATATCGGGAATATTTGAGCGCCGAGCAACGCCGCCAGGTGGGATGCATCGCCAGCCGAATGCCACCGTAATTATAAGAGTCAGCACTTAACCTCCCCCACCAGCGGCACGGGCCAGGAAACGATCCCACAGCCCGCGCTCGACGTAGAGCGTCAGGAGGACGTCCGGCCTGAGCCCGAAGAACTCCGAGACGTAGCGCTCGCCGAGGGCGGCGTCGAGCCTCTCCGTATGACCCATCGACGACACGATGACGGGAGCGTTCAGGTCGGGTGCGCCGTTCGTGTCCGTCCAATAGCCGACGTGCGTCATCGACCGCAGATACCAGGGCAGCGGCCACTGTTCGTCAGGCGGGGCGATTACCGTGACCGGCATCTGCTCGCGCTCGCGGTGCAGGGCGGCCAGGTCGCGGATGCGCGCCGCCATGCGGATCGCATCGGGGACCGTCTGCGCGTAGACGTAAGGATTGCGCGGGTCCGACGCGTAGACTACCGACGCCCGCCACGCCTGCCATCCCAGGTGAGCGGAGGCCATCGCGAGCACGCCAGCCAGCAACACGCGAAGCCGACGCGACGTCGTCGCCTGCGCGAGCGCCGAGACACCGATGCCGGCGGCCACTATGGTCAGGGTGTAGAAGGGGAGGAGGTTCCAGGGCGTCTTGTACGGGATGGCAGAGAAGATCGCGAGGGTGATGGCCGCGTTTCCCGTGAAGTATCGGCGCCAGAACGCCGTTTCGGGCCGCGATGGATCGGGCGCGGTCCACGCCGTCACCGCACCGACGGCGGCCAGGACGAGTACCACCGCCTCCGTCCACCTCAGGCCGCCGGACGACGACCACGAGAGGAGGCCGAGGTAGTAGTGCCACGGGTGCACGTGGCCGGCGGTACTTACGCCGCGCTGAAAGTACGTGGCGGCGGCCCGAAACGGCTCGAGGGCGCCGCGCGGATGAGCGAGGAAGGACGAGTAGAAGAGCGCCGCGATTCCCGCGCTTGCCGCGAGGCCTACGAGCAGGGCAATCCGCCACCGTGCGTTCGCCGGCGCGTCGGACGGCCGCGTCGCCCCGAGCGACCACCACGCAAGAGCGCACGCGGCGAGAGACGCAGGGATCACGATGGCCGACGTCTCCTTGGTCGCGGCGGCCAGGCCTGCGGCGATGCCGGCCACGACCGGCCACCGCACTCCGCGCTCCGTCGTCGCGCGTCCGATCGCGATCGCGAACGTCAACGCGAAGCAGGCGAACATCGACTCCTGGATGTACATCCGCGAGTAGAAGACCATGGCGGGAGAGAGCGACATCAGCATGGCGCCAGCCGCGACCGCCGTACGGCCGACACCGGCCGGCGCCAGCGACAGCAGCAGGATTGTCGCTGTGCCGAACGCCGCCGGCATGACGCGCAGCGTCCACTCGTCGAGCGAGGCCAGCGTCGCCTGGCCGCGAAGCCAGGCGACGGGCAGCGTCAGGTAGTAGAGCGTCGGGCCGTGATGGTCCCGAGCATCGTAGGCGTACTCGCCGCGCTCCAGCAGCGCGCCGAACTTGACCGCCTGGTTGGCCTCGTCGTGATGCATCGGCCGGACATCCAGACGGACCAGCCGCAGTGTGAGCCCGACAGCCAGCGCGATCGCGACGATGACCGCCGCGCTCGCACGGGTCATTTCGGCGCGCCGTAGACCTCGACTTCGACGTAGTGGCTCAGGTCGTTCGTGGTGTTCCCGTTGGAGTAGAGGCGGACGTACCGCGCCTTCACGCCCTTCGGGTCGATGAGCCTGCCCTCGGCGACCTCGACGTACTCCTTATCGGTCCCAACCCCGAGCTTCGCGGAGTTGTCGTGGTCGTTGTTGAAGATCGTCGTCACGCCGGCCTTGAAGGCCGGATCGTCGGATACGCTGACGACAACGTCGTGGTAGACGCGCGCCTGGCTGTGGTAGTGCCAGACGAGCATGGCATGGAGGGCGCGCGACGCACCGAGATCGATCTGCACCCACTGCGGCGACGGCCCGAGCTCGACGAAGAACCCATCGCCGCCGCTCTTCTCCCCATCCGTGATCATGTCCAGCTCGCCGATGACCGGCTGGCTGTCGCTCGACGTGACCTTCTTGTTGAGCGAGAGCAGGACCGTGCCTTTCGGAACGTAGAACGGTCCGCGCGACTTGCCCGTGATCTTCTCGAGGTTGGGGCTGCGAATATTGGTCGGCGTGCCGATGAACATCGGCTTGGGGAGCTTCAGCTTCAGCTCCTCCTTGCCGGGATCCGGCTGCGCGCCGAGGGCCGCCAGGGCAAGAGCCAGTAACACAGAACAGGCAAGGGTGGGATGCGCCATCGAAAGTCCTCGAGACGGGACGTTGTGGTTTCCGGGCGAGCCGCTGAACCGGGCTCACGGGCATTTCCCCGATCCTACTACGGCGGCCTGAGCGGCGGCGCCATCGGTCTATGATGCGGATGACCGGGCCACAGCCGCTCCCGGAGGATGCACCATGACGCCGACGAAGGGTACCCGACGAGAGTTCATCGCGACGGGATGTCTGGAGTTCAGTTCGCGAGGTTGCGAGTGAGGTCGGGCTGAGCCAACGACGGTCGACTTCTTGGCCGGACGTTTTGCGGGACCCGCCACGAACCGCAGGCTGTCAGTCAGGCCTCAAAGCGGACAGATCCAGAGTTTGTACGTCAGCATCTTGCCGCCGGGACAGTTCTCGGGCGCGAGCCGGACGGCCTGGTCACGGTGGGCATCAACCAGTTTCTCGAATTCGCGTATCCTCTGGAAATTGTCCGATGCAACGATGATCCGTTCATTGGTGAGAAACGTAATCGCGTACGCACGCCAGTAGTCAGCCTTCGCATACTTCACCCGGCGCGATTCGAGATCGCGCGCGATCAACCGCTTCGGGTTGTCGGGTGTGTTGGTGACGTATTCCCTCAGGAGTTGCGCATGTGAGAGGGCGGTGACGCCGACGGCGGCGAACGCGATGCCGATCCATGTGGTGCGCAGCCAAGACCAGGGGACGACTTTCAGAAACCACGCACCCAGACCGACGACGGCCAGCGTGGAGAGCAACTCGTACCGCAAGATCGTGGGATGTAGCCGACCGCAGCGGCCGATGACATATCCGGCCGCCGAGAAGAGGCCGGTGAGCACGAGGTATGCGCAGAAGTTGTACTCTTGCCTCCAGCGGCGCTCGCGCAGCAATCGGTAGCCAATCGCGGCAATCGGAAGAAGCACCGCCACGGCCATGTTGATCCACGAGCCGTATACGCCCTGGGCGCCGGTGCTCTGTATCGAGAGCTCGTAGAGCGGCATCGGACGGGTGCCAAACAGTACCGGCCAGTGGTCTGTAAAGAGCTGGACTATGCCGGCCGGCAACGATGCGAGCTCTCCGCACCACCTGTCCGCCAACCCGAGTACGCTGTCCCGTGGCCGCCACAGATCCGCCGTCGATGTGCCGGGGCCGGCCGCCGACGAGTGGTATTTCAGCACCTGCACGACCAGCCACACTTCCGCCGCGGTCCGGAACATTGCGAAGCGCCGGCGTAAGCCTTCCCACGTCCGGAGCGCACCCTCGATCGCCTCCACGGCAATCAGAGCGACGAGCGCGTAGAGCGTAAACTCCCGATGCAGGAACCCGAGGCCGAATAAGAATCCGCACCATCCAGGACGCGCCCTGGCCAGCCAGATGAGCAAGGTGTACACAAACGGGGCGACGTTCCCGCCGTTGGGCGCGAGAATCTCCGCCGCTGCGGCCGGCGATGGCAGCGCAAAAAACAGGACCGGTACGAGCGCGACGTACGGGCGCAGGCCGACCTCGCGCTCGAGTGTTCGCAGGAGGAGGAGTGCGACGCCGATGTTGAGGACCAGAAGCGGCAGCTTCAGCGTCGTGACCGATACACCCGCGAGTGCGAACACGGGAGCAGCGAGGTAGGCCTCGACACCGAGCATGTAGGTCTGGCCGTAGTAAAAGACCGGGAAGGCGCGACGCTCGACCAGATGCTTCGCCATCAGCCCGATGATGGCCTGGTCGGAGTCGAAGTAGGACTGTTCCCAGAAGACGAAGACGATCGAGCGCAGGACCACGAGCAGAACGAGCACAGCTGCAGCGATCCACCGCTCACGGTTTGGTAGTGCGGTACTGCCGCAGCGCACTACACGCATGCGGGATGCATCATATATTAGCGCTCGCGGCGTCAACGGTCTGCGCTTCGGCCGCGGCGCCTGATCATCACGTGGAGGCGCCCGTCGCGCGGTTAGCCATTACCGGCGCGAGAAGCGCATGCCAACCGCAATCATCCGGCGATGTCGCATCCTTTGAGGCCTCCTCGGGTGCTGCCCGACGGCATTGTCAATTTCCAACCCGTGAGTGGTTCGTCAGAAGATCGCCGTCACCCGAAAGCCTCCGGTCCGACGCCCCGCCATTGGAGAGAGTTAAACGCTTGCGTGAGCTGCGTCCCTAGCTGCGCCGCGCCGGGATTGAGTGTGTCGATCGGACAAACTGGCTCCAAAAAACCACGATGCGCCCAACGCGTGCTTGCGCAGCAGCTGGAACAGTGGCGGCGGCGGTAGCTACCATGCCTGCCGTTACGAGATACGCGGTCGTCCGGACTCTCATCGTGTCCTCCTGATCACGCGCAAAGTCCGCTGCGCTCGTGAGGTACTTCAGGGAAACGGGCGAGAGGTTACAGTCGGTGCGTCGGGACAGCGCGGAGGGCCTGTTCCCTGAGGGTGCGCGCGAGCGCGGCGAATCCGTCGAGATCGGCGTACGCGACGTCATTGCCGGGGACGGCGAACAACCGAGCGAGACCAAAGTCGAGCAAATACGCCGAAGCAGAATCCTGTACCCACCGTACCGCGGTGGGTCTTGTGGTACACTCTCTGCGGCTCAGTCGGGCCATCCGTTCACCCAAAATAGCAGCCGTCGGTGTTCACAACCGGCGGCATGGTGGCCCATTGAGGGAAGACAGTGGCGTTCTGTCGGTTCTTCGCCGAGGGGCTGTTCGCGCGTCGATCCACGTCCGTTTCGGCCTGATTGTCCTCGCTGTCGCATATTCCGGATATCTGGCGCTACTGGTTACCTGCGATCTGCTGAGGGTCGGGTCGCTCGGGTTCGTTCCGCGATTCGATTCCCGGTCAGTGACCGTCGCGAGCGTCCAGCCCGGCTCCGCCGCGGAGTCCGGTGGTCTCCGGCCAGGAGACCGCATCGTGCGCGCCAACCGGCAGATCATCGCAGGGCGCACCGACTGGGAGCGCGTCCGCGTGCACCTTGATCCGTCGGCACCGCTGACGATCGAGTTCGATCGCGCAGGTGAGCGATCGACGGTGTCGTTGCTGCTGCCCTCCGGATTGGCGGAATGGCGATCAGGCGCTCCCCGCCCGGGTCTGCTGGCCTTCCGCCTGGCACAGGTCATCACGCTCGGTCTAGCCCTCCTCGTAGCGTTCCGGCGTTCTTTTCAAGCGTCTGCGCTGCTTGGCGCCCTGCTGCTCGCCGCCATTGCCACGGCCTCGCTCGTGCTGCCGGATCGCATGGTCGACTTCTGGCATGCACTGCCTTCACCCCTCGGCGTGCTGCTGTGGGTGCCGTTCTCGACGAGCGTAGCGGTCGGGCCCCTGCTCTTTGCCTTCTTTGCCGTATTCCCTCGGCGAAAGGCATCCGTGGTCAGGCTGAGGGTCGCACTCGCACCGGCAGCGCTCGTGGTGGGCTGGCATCTGTACGCGTGGTACCACATCACTCGTGATCCCGGACCGCCGACAGGGTTGCCGGATTGGAATGCATCGATATTCGCCGTCAACGTCGTCTATGCGATGGTCGCTGTAATGCTGTTGCTGGCCCACTACCGCGCCGCGGAAACGCTGACGGAGCAGCGCCGCATCCGCGTCCTGATGGTGGGGACGATCGTCGGCGTTGCCGCCGGAGCGTCGGTCGTGGGTGGGTACTGGCGCAATCCCGGGGTCGACATCTTCGCGACGCGCACGCTCACGGCGCTGGCGCTGATATTTCTCGCGCTGCCCGCCTCGTTCGCGTACGCGATCCTGCGCCACCGGCTTTTCGATCTCCGGCTGATCGTCCGGCAGGGCGTCCGCTACGCGCTGGCGCGCCGCTTCGTCGCGGCGTTGACTCCGGCTCTCGGCGCGGTGGTGGTGATCGACATACTGCGTCACCGCAGCCAGCCGCTCGTCGCAATCCTGCAGTCGCAGTGGTGGTGGTTTACGGCGATCGGGGGAGCGCTGTTCGTGGTCCACAAGCGCCGCGAGCACTGGCTCAGGAGCATCGATCGGCGATTCTTTCGCGACCGGTATGATGCGCAGCGGCTGCTCAGCAACATCGCGCGGCAGATCAGCCGTGCCGCGACGATTGATGCGATCGCGCCGTCGATGTTGCTGCAGATTTCCGAGGCGCTGCATCCGGAATTCGTCAACGTCGTCCGTCACGCACCTAACGGTTCGGAGTTTGTGCCCATCGCCGCCACGTCAGCGCCGGAGGCGACGTCGCAATCACTCCCGGCGTCGCTGTCGGTGATCGGCGTATTGTCCGTGCTCGGAAAGCCGCTGGCGTTGTCGCTCGGTGATACTGCGTGGGTGCGGCACCAGCTCCCGCTCGACGAGCGCGCGCTGCTGCTGGCGCGCGGGATCGAATTGCTCGTGCCGATTTCCAGCCATGTGGCCGGCGACCCGCCACGCGCGCTTCTCCTGTTGGGACCGCGGCGTTCGGAGGAGCCGTACAACCAGGAAGATCTCGATCTCCTCGTGACCATTGCCGATGCGCTCGGATTGCTGCTCGAGCGCTCATCGCGCGATCAGGACGCGCTGGCCGAATGCGACAGTTGCGGCCGATGTTTCGACTGCCGCACGCATGTGTGCCCCTACGATGACCAGCCGCTGATCCCGGTGCGCGGGTCACGGCTGCTCAACGGTCGCTACCGGATCGAGCGCCGGCTCGGCCGCGGAGGAATGGGAGCGGTGTACGCGGCGATCGACGACGTGCTCGAACGGCCGGTTGCGGTGAAATTGATCCGTGAGGACGGCGCGGGCCCACTGGACCGAGACACGCGTTTCAGGAACGAGGCCAGGGCGGCGGCTGGATTCGCGCATCCGAACGTCGTGCGGGTCTACGACTTCGGCGTGGACCGGGATCGCCGCCCGTTCCTGGTGATGGAATTGCTCGAGGGCGATACGTTACGTCAACGCCTGGCGCCGGGAGCGCCGCTGGGCGCTGCCGATGCGCTCCACATTCTCCGCGGCGTGTGCTCAGCGCTGAAAGCGGCCCACGGCCAGGGGCTCGTCCACCGGGATTTGAAACCGGAGAACATCTTCCTCCAGCGCCACGCGAACGGCATCGTGCCGAAAGTGCTCGACTTCGGACTCGCGAAGGCATTCGGCCCAGAATTGCCGGCGCAGCAGTCCACCCGAGTCGGCACGAGCGCCGGGTTGCTCGTCGGCACGCTGGAATACATGGCCCCTGAACAAGTCGCTGGGGACGTCGTCAATCCGGGGTGGGACGTGTGGGCACTCAGCGTGATCGCGTACGAGATGCTGACGGGGCGCCATCCCTTCAAGCGCGCCGTGGCATTTGGCGGCGAAGAGCCGATGACGAACGGCGCAGCAGGCACCGGAGATTCCCGACTGTCGGAGGCGGCAGCCGGATTCTTCCGAACGGCGCTCTCCCCTGACCGCACACTCCGGCCGAGCGAGCCGCTGGAATTCCTCGACCGCTGCGAGGAAGTCCTCGTGTGAACGACGCGACCCGCCGGAGGTTCGCCACCACTCGCTGGACACTGGTGCACGCAGCGGGTCACCGGTCCAATGCAGATGCGGCCGCCGCCCTCGCCGAGCTGTGCCAGATCTATTGGCCGCCCCTCTATGGCTACCTCCGCGGGCGCGGCCATGCTGCCGAGGAGGCGCAGGACCTGACGCAGGGTTTCTTCGCCCGCCTGCTGGAAAGACAGGACATTCGGACGGCTGATCAATTGCGCGGGCGCTTTCGAGGGTTTCTACTTACGGCTCTCAAACGCTATGTGATCAACGAGCACGAGCGTGCCCTCACGGAAAAACGCGGCGGACGACACATGCGCCTCTCGCTCGATTTCGAAGAAGCAGAACGTCTGTACGCGCTCGAGCCGCGGAGTGATGACACGCCCGAGCGCATCTTCGATCGCAAGTGGGCCACTATCGCTTTGGACCGCGCGTTTCAGCGTCTCCGCGAAGAATGCGATCTCGCTGGACAGAGTGCCTTGGCCGATGCCCTCCTTCCGTACCTCACCGACACCGGAGACCTGCCTCCATACCGCATGGTTGCAGCGGAGCTCGAGTTGAGCGAGGGAGCGGTCAAGGTTGCTGTGCACCGGTTGCGGCGACGGTTCGGTGCCATCCTCCGGCTCGAGATAGCGGAGACGATGCTGGCCTCGAGCGATGTTGACGCTGAAATGCGCGAGCTGATTCGCGCGGTCTCGACGTGAAGGTGGCTCGGTGGACTGCGTTCGACATCCATTAGCCGCGGGCTACGGCCGCCACTGCGCGGCGTGCCTGCTCGAAGACGCCCTGGCCACAGAAGGCAACGACGCAGGCAACCGGACGACGACGGCGATCCAACCGCAGGACCCGGAAAGAGCGCAGCTCACGATTCTGTTGCCGCTTGGCGTAAGCGCCTCGGCCTCGATCTTCCTTGTGCGCCACGGCCAGCCTTCGCGACTTTTGAGGCTGAAGACCTGGCGCTCGCCGGCCCCACCCGACTTTGTCGCGCGATTTCATGAGCTGCGAGCGCGCCTCAACGACTGGACCGAGCGGCCAATCGATCCGCCGATAGCCGCCTCGATCGATGCGACTGGTCGTCCATCGGTGCTGACCGAATTCAGACCGGGGATTCCGATCGTGGATGCCGTGAGATTCGGAACGGTCAGTCGTCTTGATGCGCTGGCACGTCTCGCGTCCCTGGCGGAGCTGACGCGCAGCGCGCATCGCCGCGGCCTTATTCACGGTTCCATCGTCGCTGGAAATGTGATCGTCCAGCCAGGCTTTCCTGCCGCCTGGCTGCTGGACTTCGGCCTCGCGTCTTTCCTGACGAAGCGCGGAGATGACCCGCGCGCGGCGTCCGACATCGCCGGACTCGAGCGCCTTGCTCAGAGAGTACGGGAAATGTCTCCGAACCCGGTCCCACAGGGTCTGTAACCTTCCACCTGTCTTCCTGAAGTACTTCACAAGCGCAGCAACACCGCTGCGAGTGACTCAGGAGGACTCCATGAGACTCAGAACGACCGCGCTTCTCGCGGCGGCAACGCTGGCAGTCACCACCGGAACTGTTCGAACCGCCGCGGAGGAGCGCTTCGATCGGATCGTTGTGTTCGGAGCCAGTTTGTCTGATTCCGGCAACGCCTTTGCGCTCCGCGGCGAAGTCAACACCCCGCCTAACTACCTGCTGGATCCATTTCTCGTACCGAGCGCGCCATACGCTCGTGGCGCACATCATTTCAGCAATGGCGCAACATGGATCGAGCAGTTTGCGCAATCCAGAGGCCTTGCGGGCAGTACCCGGCCCGCATTCCTACAACCGGATTCGGCGGCGAGCAACTACGCAGTCGGCGCCGCGCGAGCCTACGAGGACGGCGTCAACGTCAACCTGTCGGCGCAGGTGGACGCCTTTCTCCAGCAGTCCGGGGGCGTAGCGTCGGCAGATGCCCTGTACACCATTGAAATGGGCGGAAATGACATCCGTGACGCACTCGTCGCCTACGCAAGCGGTGACCCCGCGAAAGCCGCGCTGATCCTCCAGCAGGCCAACATTGCGATTGCGAACAATATCGGGGCGCTGTACGCGGCAGGCGCCAGGACGTTTCTCGTCTGGCGGGCTCCCGACATCGGACTGACGCCCGCGATACGCACGCTTGGTCAAGGCGCCATGACGCTCGGCAACGGTTTGACGCAAGGATTCAACGCAGCTCTCGACAGTGTCGTCGCGCAGCTGTCGCAATATCCCGGCATCAGGATCGTGAGGCTCGATGCGTACCGGTTGCTCAACGACCTCGTGGCGCAGCAAGATGCGTTTGGGTTGACCAACGTGACGACGGCGTGCGTCACCCCGTCAGTTGCACCGTTCAAGTGCGAAAGTCCCGACGAGTTCCTGTTCTGGGACGGCATTCATCCAAGCAAGGCGGTGCACGCCATCATCGCCGGGGAAGCGGCCTCGTCCCTGGCGCACTGACTCTCACGCGCTCGAGGGGCGGCCTTCGGGTCGCCCCTTAGGCGGACACTCAACCCCTCCCGTTGACGCCGCGCACGTGATCCTGACCGTCTGACGACCGCTCACTCGCGACCGGTTGCTCGCCACGTCCGCTGTAACCTTCCGACTCATTTCCTGAAGTATTGGCGCACGCGGTGGCTTTGCGATTCGCAACTAATCCGTCTCGACGCGTCCTCAAGGTGCCGCTCACCATTCGCGCCGACACTCAACGCAATAGAGCTTCGGATAGATCCACATTCCGCCAATGCGCATCACGGTGTACCGACGACCGCATACCGGACAGACGGATCGTCTGGTGGTCCGATGCCACCAGAACACACCTGCTGCACACGCAGTGAGTACGAGCAACGACAGGCGCATCACAGCTCCTGCAGCCTATACAGTCGCCCGTCGGCCGCCACGGGGATGTGCGCGGCGATCTGGAAGGACATGTCGGTCAGGCTTTGGCTGGATCACACAGAAGCGTTGGCAGATGATGTGCCGGAGTGACGTCGTCAAAGGTCCAACGTTTAGGAGATCAATTCGCGAGAAGTCTGGGGCAGCGTAGACATCGAAGCTTGTCCACAGCAGAGGTCGCCAAAGCCCGCGGTTTCTCGAACGCGTCATTTCAGACTCGCCGGCAATATTGAACAACTGGGCTGCATCACCCCTTTCTTGGGATTATCATCGGCGCGCAATACAGCACGAACAGGAGGGACCATGCGAACCAATCGACGAGACATGCTCGTTCGCACACTGGGGATGGGCACTGGCATCATGTCCATCAACGCGCGCGGACTCGCATTCGTTCAAACCCCAGCTTCGCCACATCAGCAAACCGCCCCGGTCGACGCGCCGATGTTCGTTCCGTTGCCCGATGTGAAGTGGTCGCGGATACCGCCGATTCCGGGCAGGCCCGCCCCTGGTCCGACCGACCCCTGGCCGGAAATTGCGATACTTCGCGTCGCCCCTGAGACGAAAGCCACTCAACTGATGATTCGTGTCCCAAAGAACTTTCACGTCCCTCCACACTGGCATACTGCGAATGAGACTCACACAATCGTGAAAGGCACCTTCATCATGGAGTGCGAAGGGCGGCGTGCGGAGCTTGGACCGGGGTCGTTCAACTACATGCCAAGCAAAATGGTGCATCAGGCGTGGACGAAACCGGAGGAAGAGACGCTTCTGTTCATTACTGTCGATGGTGCGTGGGATGTGAACTTCGTGAACGCCTGAAGGTCGGTTTTGCTGGCCTCTCCTGTGGCAAGGTTCAACGTCGAGCCAAGCGGGGCTCAGCGTCCCGGCTCGACGTGAACCGCAATCTGCTCCACGACTATTTCACCGGCGAGGCCGTAACAGGGCAGAAGCTGGACACGGTAGCCCTCGTCGGTTCGTTGGATCTCCAGTCCCTGAATGACGTTCTGTCGATCCGCATCCTCTCCGTGCAACCGCAACGTCTTGATTCCCGCGAACTCAAAGGCGAGGATGGCCTCGCGCGCACGAACGGAATGTCCCGGACGATCCACGGTGGTGCTCAGATTCCGTGTGTGAATCCGAATCACGGAGAGCCCACCGCGATTGATGTGGATTGAGAGGATTTCGGCATCGTGAAAAGACGGCCATTGGCCGAACCACGCAACGACCGCGTCTGCACCGAGAATTGCCGGGAACACGCGGAGGCGCTCAGACGGCGGGGATGAAACGTTCGACTGTCTGCAGGAAATCATCGAGTTCTACAGGTTTGATCAGCGATCCATCCGCTTTGAGCTCTCGAGCCTTTTGAATCGCACCGGGCTGACCAGACATCACGACGACCGAGATGCCGCTCTGCGAACTTGCCCTCAGTTTTTTCAGGAAGTGTTCCCCATCCATCCGCGGCATCATAAGATCGAGGATGATGAGCGCGGGCTGCCAGTTGTCCGCGAGGTGCTCCCAGGCTTCGAGTCCATCCGCGGCCGTCGCAACCCGATAGCCGTTGGCCTCGAGGACGAGCCTGAGCATCTCCCGAATGTCCTCATCGTCCTCGACAATCATGATCGAGCTCCGTGGTGCCGCCATGATTAGCCTGACTGGGGCAATTCGACGATGAAGGCGGACCCGCGACCCGGCTCGCTCTCCACTTTCACGCAGCCGCCGAGACCTTTGACGATGGTTCGAACGATGTGCAATCCGAGCCCGAGCCCGCCGTAGTTGCGTGCCGAAACCGCCCGCTCGAATGGCTGAAAGATTCGGTCCTGCATCTCAGGTGCAATGCCAGTCCCCTGATCTCTGACGACCAGAGTCGCGCGTCCATCACCAGCGCTCACAGCGATCGAGATTGGTTTCCCCAAACCGAACTTCATGGCATTCGACAGCAGATGGCTCACGATCTGCTCGAGCCGAAAACGATCCCACTGTCCGCCCAACCGTCCCTCCGTCGTAATCGACAACGACGAGCCGCACTTGGCGAGCTCTGCACCAGTTCTGGCCGTCACATCGCGCACGACGTCGCCGAGGTCCACTTCTTCGAACGTGAAATGGAACCGGCCTGTCTGGATCCGTCCGAGGTCGAGCAGCTCGTCGACGAACGTGCCCAGCCGCCGATCCTCGCGTTCGATGATGTCCAGCACCTGGGCAACCGACGCGGCTGCCACTTTGCCTTTTTGCAGAGATTGGACTGCCAGGTGCAACGACGTGATCGGACCGCGAATCTCGTGGGCGGCTACGGACAGGAATTCGTCTCGTGCCTGTAGTGCCTCCTGCGCACTACGATACAGGTGAGCGTTTTCGACGGACAACGCCGCCTGCCGCGCGAGCTCCTCCGCCAGCTCGAGATCGTCTTCCGCATACTGACGGCCGGGTGCCGCCACGAACGTCATCCCTCCGACGACGGAGTTCTTCACGACCAATGGCACGCCCATGTACGAGAGCGGGCCAACAGCGTAAATGGTGGGATGGCCCGTGAGAATTGCTGTGTGAAGCTCAGGATTGATGGGGCGTGCTGGATCGCGTGTCACAACGAGCAAACGTCGAGGACCTCCATACCCAAGTAGATCGATGGCGCAGCCGTCTCCAAGATATGGCACGGCCATGTGCGCGACGCCATCGAGCGCAGTATCGATTTCGAGGGAGCCCAGCAGACGAGCCGCGTCGGCGAGGAACACAGCCCGGACAAGAAGCCGCTCGCGTTCTGTGACATCGCGGAAGCTCCACACCCGGCCGACCACCTTTTCTCCAATCCTTTGTGGTGTGGAGTACCGCTCGAAGACCCGGCCGTCCTTGAACCGGATGACATCGAAGCTCTCGCGGCTCGGATCGCCGTAGAGCTCACGGACATGGCGCAGGAATCCCTGCGGATCCTCGAGTTGATCCAGCACGAACGTCAGAAGCTTCTGATCGTCGCGCCGTTCGGCGAGCTCCTGCGGAATCCGCCACTGGGTCAGGAACCGCTGGTTGTACGTCGTAACCTTTCCCGCCCGATCGACGACAAGCAGGCCATCTGCTGTGGCGTTGATGGTGGCCTCGACGAGCGAGAGTGTGTGCTCGAGGTGGCGCACCGACTCCGTCAAGTCCGTAACGTCCCAGGAGCTGCCAACCAATCTGAGCGCCCTGGATCGTTCGTCTCGAATGACATCGCCACGCGTGTGCAGTGAGCGTACGGTGCCGTCGGGCCGAACGACACGATGGTCGAACGCAAACGGCGTCACGTTCCTCACCGCAACGGACAACGCTTCCTTTATCCGGGCGAGGTCATCCGGATGCACGCGCTCGAGAAACGCCGCGTAAGTGCTGCCGAACTGAGCTGGCTCGAGGTCGTAGATACGATACAGCTCGGCGGACAACGTCAGGACGTCGCGTCCGATGTCCCATTCGAAGCTGCCGACGTGTGCGAAATGTTGCGCCTCTTCGAGACGCCGAAGCCTGGCAGTCAGCTCTTCGTGGCTGGTACCTGTTGCGCTGATGACGGCACCACCGTCGGATCGAGGTTCGAGCCGCACGTCAAAGGTCCTGTTGCCAACATGGAGCGCGAAGCGGTCGGCCTCCCCACCCATCGCCTTTCGCACACCAATCAGCAACCGATCGTGGTGGCCGATGATGTCGTGGATGGATCGTCCGATCAGGTCGCCCATGTGGTCTCCGGCAAGACCCAAGGCGTCAAGGCCGTGCGCAAAGCTCACACCGCCTCTCGCGTCGACGGCGAGGAACGCAAGATCGCCGGAGAGGCAGCCGGTGGGTGGTATCGCGAGCGTGTTTCGCATCGCACGTTCCCAGATCAGTGACGCGTGCGTCCACGCCATCACAACGCTGTCGCGGACGACACGCCCTCGCGATGCATCGGGCTAGCGGCGTCATGCTAGCACAAGCCGAGACGGCATGCTGGAACATTGCGCAGCCTCCGACCGAGGGGGGGCGTCACACTGCAGCTGTGCTCTTCGGTTCCGTATTGCAACAGCTTCTCGAACCTGCCATGACGGGACGTCGGCTCGACTGGTCCCTACATCTTTCCAGACAGCGCCGCGAGCATTTTCGGATCGGCACGCGCCTTGTCCCAGTCGAGCAGATCCTGCGTGACGCGCGCGCCCGCAGCCACCAGCCGCTTCGCCACTTCGTAGTAGCGGTCGATCTCTCGAGCCTCCTTCCGGCTCCATCCCGTCAGCGCCCAGACCAGCGGCGTCGTTCCCCACGTCTTGTCGATCGGATCGATGCTCGCGCCGTGCTGCAGGAGGATCGAAACGACGTCGTGATGTGCGTGGTACGCCGCGACATGAAGGCCGGTGTGTCCCGCCCCGTGGCCTGCCAATTCCATGTCGGCGTCCACTCCGCGCTGGAGGAGGAACGAGACCGCATCGGCGCGGCCGTACGCGCAGGCCAGCGAGAAGCCCCGGGCCAATTGCGCGTTCGTGACGCGGCGGTTCAACGTGCCGTCCTCGTCCAGGAACCGTTCGAGTGCGTCGGCCCGCCCCAGACCGGCGGCGCCGACAAAATCCAGCGGAGCGCCGCGGCTCGCGAGGTATTCCGCCGCCTGTGGCTGCCCGTTGGCCAGGCACGCATCGACGAGCGAGTTGGTGCGGCCGGCGAGGCCGGGTCGATCCATGCCAGCCCCCTGAGCGAGCAGGACGTCGATCACCTCTCGCTGCACGCCCGCGATGAACGGTGGCGCGCTCGTCGCGACGAGCCCGAGCGTCGTGCAGGCGCCTTCATACACATCCGCCTCCGCATCGACCTCTGCGCCGGCGTCGAGCAGGAGCTTCGCCATCTCCACGCTGTTCTTTGGAGACACTTGACGGAAGTTCTCGACACCGTTCGCAGAAACGTAATGAAGGAGTGTGGCCCGATGCTCACGCGTCGAGCGAGCGCGGACGAGATCTGGATGCTCGCGCAAGAGGCGTTCGAGCGTTGCGCGGTCGCCGCTGACGACGGCAATCGCGGCACGTTCGAACGCGGAAATATCGGAGCCCTCGAGCGCGAGCGACTCGATGTGCTTCACGAATTTCGGCCAGCTCAGGAAACCGTGTGCTCGCGCGATGACGAACTGCGCGGTGGTCAGCGCACACCGGGGTGATGGCTCGCCATCGAGTGCCAGCTTCTCGCGCGCGAACTGGGCAACCTGGTCTGTGCGGTCAGTGACCTCGTTTCGATCTCTGAGCGCGTCAGGCTCTTGCTGAAGAGCGGCCAGCGATTCGCACCAGCGCGTGGCCCACGTGCGAATCGCGTCTGGGCCGCCGGACCTGCAGGCCTTCACGAGGTCCTTGGCGAGTTTCTTGTACTGCTCGACGTTCGGACGCGAGGGAAGAGGAAGCGCGTCCTGCGGATTCGGGTACATACGAATCTCCTTTCATTACGCGCCTGGAGTCCGCTCTGACAGGCTGTCCGCTGCCGCTCACGGCGTCGGCGGATCTGAAAGAAGGTCCGTGTTGTTCGAACGGCTATGGGTGGGCACTGCCCTTTCCGCGGACTGGATGCGCCCCTCGCACTCCGGTCAGTATACGGCGGTTCTGCTCAAAACGTGAGTGACGACAGGCCTCACCACACGCGAACGCGATCCTCCGGCTTCAAGTAGTACCGATCCGTAGCTTTGACGTCGAAAGCCTGATACCAGCCGTCGACGTTTCTGGTCGGACCGATGACGCGGAACTTGCGTGGTGAATGCGGATCCGACGCCATCTGCGCGCGCAGGGCATCGTCGCGCGACTTGCCGCGCCAGCCTTGCGCGTAGCCGAGGAACAGGCGCTGGTCGCCGGTGAGGCCGTCGATGATCGGCGCCGGTTTGCCGCCGAGCGACGCGTGATACGCATCGATGGCGACAAGCAGGCCGCCGAGATCGGCGATGTTCTCCCCGAGCGTCAGCTTGCCGTTGATGTGCGTACCGGGCACGCCTTCGTAGGCGTCGTACTGCGCGGCGAGCTTCTCACTCTCCGCGACGAAGCGTGTCGCGTCTTCCGGCGTCCACCAATCGCGCAGCGCGCCGGTCGCGTCGATCTTTCGTCCCTGATCGTCGAATCCGTGCGTGATCTCGTGGCCGATGACCGCGCCGATGGCGCCATAGTTCACGGCAGGATCGGCATCGGCGTTGAAGAACGGCGGCTGCAGAATGCCGGCGGGAAAGACGATCTTGTTCTCGAGGCCGCCGTTGTAGGCGTCGACGGTTTGCGGCGTCATGATCCATTCGGCCTTGTCGACGGGCTTGCCCACCTTCGTGAATTGATAGGCGGTGTCGAACACTATGCTCCGAGACAGATTGCCGTAGAGATCGGTCGAATCGATTCTCAAGGCCGAATAGTCGCGCCACTTCGCCGGGTAACCGACCATCACAGCCATCTTCGAAAGCTTGTCGAGCGCCTTCTCCTTCGTCTGCCCGCTCATCCAACTCAGGTTGCGGATGCGTGCCTCCATGGCCGTCTTCAGGTTGGCGACGAGCGCCTCCATTTTCTCCTTCGACGCCGGCGGGAAATACCTGGCCACGTATTCCTGGCCGACCGCCTCGCCAAGACGCGCGTCTATCAGGCTGACGCCGCGCTTCCAGCGCGGACGCTGCGACGGCGTTCCCGAGAGCGCCTTCCCGGCGAACTCGAACTGGCTGTCGACGAACCGCTTCGACAAGTACGGCGACGCGCCGTCGACGAAGTGGAACGTCTCCCACGCCTTCAACGTCTCGAGCGGCGTCTCGGCCACGACCTGCGCAATTTTCTGCACCGCCGTGTTCTCGGTGACGACGAGCGCCGGGAGGCCGGTCAGGCCGGAGGCATCGAGGTAGGTTCGCCAGTCGATTGCGGACGCGTACTTCTGCAGGGCCTCGACGGTCATCGGGTTGTACACCTTGTCGATGTTGCGCCGCTCCGCGGCCGGCCAGCTCGCACGGGCGACTTCTGTTTCGAACGCGAGCACGGCCTTCGCTTTCGCGTCCGGCTCGCCATCCTTGATCAGCGTGAACGTCCGGGCGATGTAGGATTCGTATGCCTGCTTTTTCTCCTTGAAGCCGTCGGTCAGGTAATAGTCGCGGTCCGGCATGCCGAGACCCCCCTGACCCAGGTACAGCGTCGAAACAGGTTTCTTCGCATCGGAAGCCACGCCCATCGCGAACACCGAGCTGCCGAAGTTCGCTGCGGTCCGGCCCATGAGCCGCACGAAGTCCGGCTTCGAGCTCACCGCCTGAATCACATCAAGGTCTGAAGCGAGCGGCTTCGCGTCCGCCGCTTCGACGGCCGCTTCATCCAGGAAGCTCTTGTAGAGGCTGCCGATCTGAGCCGCCGTTGGTGTTGCCGGGTTTGCCGCGCTTGCTTCGATCAGCGTGCGCAGCTACCGATTTGTGGTGAGTGGCATGGTGACAAGGATGAACAAGCAATGAACGGTACGTCGATTGCTACACACGACGCTCCTAGGCCGCCGTTTGCACCCCACGCGCACAAAACGCGTCGGGGCCCCGCTTCGGCGTGCTGTGGCGTGGCGAACGGAGGCGCCGCGCTCATGCTCCCGCATCGTGCCGTTCGAGAACTGTCTATTGTAATGGTGGCCTTCGCGACGATATGGACTGGTCTGCCTGCAGCGGTGATCAGCGGGTCGGTTGAGTCAATCGACACTGTGCGCGTATTCGTTACCTTGTGCGTAATGGCGGCTTTCACAGTTCGTACGATTTGGCGTCGCAAGGTCGAACCGGAGGGTTCTGTCGTGCAATGGTTCGTGAACGAATTGTGAAGATTCTGCGAGCCGACTACAGCTGAGCGGAATGCTAAGATCGGTCGAATGCGACAGACGATCGGGCGCTACAAGATCACCGGCCGGCTCGGTGAGGGGGGATGGGCCTGGTTTATGAGGCCCGCGACGAACGACTGGGGCGGTCCGTCGCGCTCAAGATGATCCGCAGCGCATTGCAGGACCAACAGGCACGCGAGCGATTCTGGCGCGAGGCGCGCGCGGCCGGCGGCCTGAGCCATCCGAACATCTGCCACATCTATGAGATCGGTGAGGAGGGCGAGGATCTCTTCATCGCGACGGAGCGACTCGAAGGGCAATCGCTCGGCGATCGCCTCCAGCGCGGACCGTTGCCGCCGCAGGAAGCCGCACAGGTTGCACTTGGCGCCCTGGCCGCTCTCGAGGTCGTGCACGCACGTGGACTCCTGCACCGCGACCTCAAGCCGTCGAACGTCTTTCTGACGCCGCACGGCGTCAAGCTGCTCGACTTCGGGCTCGCGATACCGATAGCGTCCAGCACTGACGCCAGTCACACCGCCACTCGAAGTCGATCCCTGGCTGGACCCCCTGCGAGGTCGATCGGATTTTCGGCACCTGATCGATCGCGCCGAGGCCAGCCGTCGTGCCGCGCTTGACACCTTCGTCGGCGCCGGCGGCGAACGACTCCTTGGCGTACCGGTTCGCTGACCGCCCAGCTTGCCTTTTCTGCCACACTCATTCGATGCTGACGCATATCGGTTACCCATACTCATGCCAAGGAGAAGGTCATGAAACGGACATACGCAACGATCGTGGCGCTGGCAGTGGCAATCCTGCTTCTGCTCACGCCGGGCACTGCGCTTGCGCAGGCCACGTCCAAGGGTAAGGCAGCGGCGGACACCGCACACAAATCCGCCCCTCTCGATCTCAACACGGCGACGAAGGAACAGCTCGCGACCCTGCCGGGGATCGGCGATGCCTACGCGCAGAAGATCATCGATGGCCGGCCGTACAAGGCGAAGAACGAGCTCGTCACGAAGAAAATCATTCCAGAGTCGACCTACGACAAGATCAAGGATCACGTGATCGCGAAACAGGAATCCACTAAGTCCAAGGAGAAGACAAAAGCCAAGAAGTAAACGAGTCGCCTGCTCATTCAGCACCGATGCCGAGGTAAGTCCGCAGCTTCTCGTCGTCGAAGCGGGCCTCGGCATCGGGCTCTCGTGTCACGAGTGAGGCCACGATTGCGCATAGAAAACTGACAGGCATCGAGACGATCGCCGGATTGCGCAGCGGAAAGATCGCCGCACTATTGTGGAAGAGGTCCACCCACACGGTCGGACTGAGCAGGATCAGCGTGACTGACAGAACCGCGCCAGCGAGGATCGAACAGACCGCGCCGGCCGTGTTGAATCGGCGCCACACGATCGACAGAAGCAGTGGGGGAAAGTTGGCGCTGCAGGCAATCGCAAACGCCAGACCGACCATGAACGCGACGTTCTGGCCTTTGAAGAGAATCCCGAGAACGACAGCAACCACACCAAACAGCACCGTGGCCATGCGAGCGATCCGGATCTGTTCCGCTTCGCTCGCACGACCTTTCCTGATCGCCTGCGTGAAGATGTCGTGAGACAGGGCGCTCGCGCCCGCGAGCGTCAGTCCGGCAACGACCGCGAGGATGGTCGCAAAGGCGACCGCGGCGATGAACCCCAGGAAGGGCGTTCCGCCGAGCAGCTCCGCGACGAGCGGCGCTGCCATGTTGCCGCCTGAATCAATCCGCCCGATCACCTCTCGCCCGACCAGCGCGGACGCGCCGAAACCCACGATCGGAATGATCAAGTAGAAGTACCCGATGAAGCCGGTCGCGTAGAGCACGGAATCTCGCGCAGCACGCGCGTCCGGCACGGTGTAGAAGCGCATCAGGATGTGCGGCAGGCCGAGCAATCCAAACATCAGCGCAAGGCCGAGGGAGACCGCGTCGACAGGATCGGTCACGAGCCCTCCCGGCTCGAGTGCCGCCGTGCCATATCGTGTGGCAACCGCGCCGTACAGCTCGCCGAGCGAGAAGTGAAACTGAGCGAGCACGATCACTGTCAGCAGTGAAACGCCGAACAGCAGCAGAATGGCTTTGATGATCTGCACCCACGTGGTCGCGATCATTCCACCGAAGAGGACGTACGCGAGCATCACCGCGCCGACCGACACCACCGACCATTCGTAGGACAGGCCGAACATCAATCGAATCAGGTTGCCGGCGCCGACCATCTGCGCGAGCACGTAGAACAGCAGCGTCAGGATGCCGCCGAACGCCGACGCCACACGAACGGGCACTTGCCGCAACCGGAACGCCACGACATCGGCGAACGTGAACTTCCCGAGATTTCGCAGCGGCTCGGCAATCAGGAACATCAGCGCGGGCCAGCCGACGAGCCATCCCGTCGCGTAGATCATCCCGTCGTAGCCGCGCAGCGCGACGAGGCCGGCAATCCCGAGAAAGGACGCCGCGCTCATGTAGTCGCCTGCCAGGGCCAGGCCGTTCTGCAATGGACTGACGGACCGCCCCGCGGCGTAGAACTCGCGCGTCGATCGGGTCCGTCGCGCCGCCCAAAACGTCACCGCCAGCGTCAGCGCGACGATGATGAGGAAGAACAGGACGGCAGACGCAGTAGGTGTGCCCAGCGTCGTCTGCATGAAGGGTCAGCGGGTCTCCAACTGCCGCCGAAGCCGGGCGACTTCGGCATCGTAGTGGCGGTTCGCCCAGACGACGTACACCGCCGTGAGAATCCATGCAATCACGATCACCGCGGCACCAACGGGGATCCCAAGTGTGGTGAACGTCCCGATTCGCCGGGACAGAAACGCACGATCGATCGCAACCAGAATGATGTACCCGTAGTAGGTCAGGAATAGCAGCGCTGTGAGAAGAAGCGATATCCGCCATCGCCGCCTGACGAGTTGGCGGAACTCAGCGGACTCGAGCTGCTCATGTGCAGTCTTCAATTGACGAGTCATCGTGCGACGCATTTTACCTTTTTGCCTTTTTCGCTTTTCTTTCTTAATGCTCGCGGGGCCCTACCGCCTTCACCCTTCCCCCTTTCCCTATCCCTTTTCCCTTTCCCTTCGCCCTTGGCCTTTTCCCTTTCCGGCGCGTTCGTTAACACCGCGCCGGGCTCCGCGTCCTCCTGTGAAAGGAGGTTCGAATGAACCGTTACGTTCGCTCTTGTTTGCTCAAAGCAGCCGTCGCGACGGTGACGCTTGCGGTCGCGACTCCGGCACTCGCCGGCCCGCCGCTGCTGTGTCATCCGTTCGAAATCGGCACCGCACGCTCGCTGCCATGGAACGGCTCGGACAGTTGGTGGCAGGGCCGCTCGGACTACAAGCTCGAGAACCTCGTCGCCGACACTGAAGCCTTGCTGACGCCATCTACGCCCGTCATCGTGCGCATGGAGACCCTTCGGCGGGCGGCATTGTACGCGAGCGCCGACACCACCGTCGCCTCGCAACTCCTGCGCCGTCTGATGACACGAGCGCAGGCGGCCGACGAGGGAAGCCCAGCCAGCGCGCTGGCATGGCTCGACGCCGCATACATCGCGGAAGCGTTTCGCGAGGTGACGATGCTCTCTGGAATGTCCGAGTTCCGCGACCGGATCGGCGGAGTACGGGCAGCGCTCGGGGACGCTGATGGATACGCGCTGATTCGCAAGAGCATTGCCGCCCGCCCTGACGATCCCTCCATTCAGTTCGCCGCCGCGTTGATTGCGGCCGACAAGAATCGCACTGCCTATGACGAGCACGCCGCGAAAGCACGAGCCGGAGCCTCGCGCGATCCGCTGCTCGCAAGGAACATCAATAAGGTGTCATAACCCGCGACGGGTTCGCAGGTTCCAGCGTTCCAGGGTCTGGGCCGCGTCTGCGATCGGACAACATCGTCCCAGTACCGGACGACGACGGTTCTGGTCGAATCTCAACGACTGGCTTTCGAGGCCTAAGCCCTGGCCGATCCCGACGGCCGGCTGGAACACGGTTTGTATTCCTGGAACCCGGAACCGGGAACCTGTGAACCTCTCCAGCGACCTGCTCTACGCGGTTCGGATTCTGCGCAAGAACGTGGGCTTCACGATTGTGACGATTGCCACAATCGCCTTGGGGGCAGGGGCGAATACTGCCACGTTCAGCATCGTTGATACGGTGGTCTTTCGCCCGCTGCCCTATAAGGATCCTGACCGGCTCGTCAAGGTTCACAGCAAGTCTTCGACGCAAGCGATTGACGACGTGTCCTGGCCGGAGTTTGAAGACATCCGCGATCAGAACGACGTGTTCGAACAGGTCGCCGCCGATGACGGAAGCGGTTTCACGATCACGCACCAGGATGGATCGCGCGAGTCGATCAATGGCGCGTTCGTCACGATCAACTGGCTTTCGACATTCGGCGTTCAACCGGTTCTGGGGCGCGACTTCCTCACAGAGGAATCGCGACCGGGTCGGGACCGCGTGGCCATCCTCGGCAACGCCTACTGGCATCGGCGCTTCACGTCGGATCCGCACGTCATAGGCAAGACGATAACCGTCGACGGCGTGCCTTTCACGATCATCGGCGTCCTGCCCCCCAACATCCTGAGGAGCAGCGCCGATTTTCTGAAGCCGCTCGTGCCCGAAGAATACCCTCACGTGCGAGACCATCGTGATCTCGATGTCTTCGCTCGCTTGAAACCTAGCGTGACGCTCGGCCGCGCCCGGACCGCCGTTGAAACGATCGACGGCCGGCTGGAGCGAGAGTTCCCGGCGACCAACACGAACCATCACTTCAACGTGATACCGCTCGGCAAGTACTACGCGGCGACCGAGGATCAAACGAGTCACAGCCTGGTGCTGATGCTCGGGGCCGTCGGCGTCGTCTTGCTGATCGCCTGTGCGAACGTCGCGAGCCTGCTCCTGTCTCGCGCTGTTGCGCGATCGAAGGAATGCATGGTTCGAACGGCGCTCGGCGCCACCCGCGGACGGCTCATTCGACAGCTGCTCGTCGAGAGCGTGTTGCTGTTCGTCGTCGGCGGCGCCCTGGGAATGCTGTTGGCGGCCTGGTCGGTCGACGTGCTGCTGGGCCTGGCGGTCGCAAACGGATACGTCCCCGAACGCATGTTCGTCGCTGTGGATGGCCGCGTGCTCGGTACGAGCCTGGTGGTCTCGCTCCTTGCAGGCCTGGCGTTCGGGCTGGCGCCCGCGGTTCGCGCGTCGAAGGTCGACATCGCCAGCGATTTGAGAGGGGCAAGCACCACCTCGACTCAGAGCCCTCATCGGAATCGAGCGACGCGTCTGCTGATCGTCTCCGAGCTCGCATTGTCGGTCGTGCTGCTCGTCAGCTTCGGACTCCTGATCCGCAGCTTCGCGCGAGTGCAGGCGACATCGGGTGGAATCAACGCGGAGAATCTGCTCGTCACCGGTTCCGACGGTGGCCGCGCCTTCCCGGTGGCCGTGACCTTCTGGAGATCCGTGATCGACCGCGCGCGCGAAGTGCCCGGAGTCGAGCTCGCCGCGGTCACGTCCCGGCCGCCCATCCATGGGGCCCGTCAGCAACCCTTCGAGGTCGAGGGGCAATCATCCTCGGCTCGGGAGGCTCCGCGTGCCGGCGACATTCTCATCAGCAGCGACTACTTTCGGGCCATGGGAATTCCTCTCTTGAAAGGGCGCGCGTTCACCGAGAACGACAATGCCTCGGCGCCGCCGGTCGTGATCATCAGTCAGAGCCTGGCGCGACGACACTTCCGCGAGAGCGACCCCCTTGGTCGTCGAATCCGGATCATCGAGCGCGATCCAATGAGTTGTTGCTCGGCGGCCGGCCCGGTGGAGGGCGTGTGGCGCGAGATCGTGGGCGTTGTCGACGACATCCGGCAGCGCAATCTCGACGAACCCGTCGCCACGACAATCTACCGCCCGTACTCCCAGATCGTGGAACACGACATGTTCCTGATGGTCCGCGCCGGATCGGCATCGGCGGCAACGCGAATCGGCGCCAGCCTGCGGAGCGATCTCCTTGCAATAAATCCAAACAAGAACTGGGAGGATGTGCGCCCGATGCAGCAGATCATCGCCGCCTCCGAATCAATCCGGCTACGGCGATTCGTCTTGATTCTGCTGGGATGGTTCGCGGGCGCGGCAATAGTGCTCGCGGCTATCGGCACGTACGGTGTGATGGCATATTCGGTTGCGGAACGGACGCGTGAGATTGGCATACGCGTGGCGCTCGGCGCGACGCGTTCGAACGTCTTCACGCAGATTCTAGGAGACTCGATCAAGCTGGCGGCGGCCGGTCTCGCTCTTGGAGCGGTGGCGGCGTACGCTGCGTCGCAGCTGATCGCATCGATGCTCTTCGGCATTGGCACAACGGATCCGACGACGTACGTCGGCGTCTCTGTTGTGCTGGCGGGTGTTGCGCTGCTAGCCGGTTACGTTCCTGCGCGCCGGGCTACACAGGTCGATCCGCTGGTGGCGCTCCGCCACGAGTGACGCCAGCTGTGCCGCGTCGGCCGAGCTGAAGCCGAAATCTGCTTGATCTTCCGTCGATCGGCCCGAATAATCGATAGTCGGTTGTTTGTCGCGCAGGCGGATCTGCGCCGGAGGATGAGTGCGTTCGGCCGCCATTCTTGCTGCATCGATTACGCTCGCGAGCGTGTGCTCCGCGCCCATCCTCGTCGCAGGCGGTTTTCGTTCAGCGTCAGCGCCGACGCGGACCCCGGGCGCATCCACGAGTGCAGCCACGCCTGTAGTGGCTCATGACGGGACGCGGCAGTCGACTTCGCTGGCAGCCCCTGCGGCCGGCGGGTTCGAGACGATCGTCAAGCCTTTCCTCGCCGAGAACTGCTTTCCATGCCATGGCAACGAGAAGCACAAGAAAGATCTGAACTTCGAGGCAATCACGTCGGTCGAATCCCTGATCAACGATCGCGAGCGATGGGACGAAGTCGTCGTGAAACTGCGCGGCCGCGAGATGCCGCCAGCCGACGAGCCGCAGCCGGCAGAGCACCAACGACAAGCGGTCGCCGCATGGCTCGAGGGTGAGCTCACGCGCATCGATCGCGCCACGCCGCCGAATCCGGGCCGCGTGACCGCCAGGCGCCTGAATCGCGCGGAGTACAACAACACCGTAAGAGATCTTCTCGGCGTGGACGCGCGACCGGCCGACGACTTTCCGCAGGACGATGCGGGCTACGGGTTCGACAACATCGCGGACGTGCTCTCGCTCTCGCCCGTGCTGATGGAAAAGTACGTGACCGCCGCGGACAAAATCGCGCGCCTGGCTCTCTTTGGCCCTCCAAAGCTCGAGCCGACGCTGGTGCGCCTCCGATCCGACAGCCGCCGCCCCGGCGACGCGCGCACGTTCCCCACGGAGTACGACGTCACCGGTCTGAGTCTGCCGAACGCGTTCCACGTCATTCACCGTGTGCCGGTCGATGGCGAATACAGCATCCGTGCGACGCTCGGTGGTGTGAGACCCGCCGGGTCGGATCCAATCACCGTCGCGCTCTGGGTGGACGATCGCCAGGTGCAGACGGTCCCGTTCAATCTGGAGGGCGCGGCGCGCTTCGATCTGGATCGACAGGACTTTGGTGGTCAGACGACGGAATTCCGTGTGAAGCTGGCGGCGGGCGACCATCGCATCGCGGTGGCAATCCCGCGGATCTTCGAGGGGCTTCCGGCGCGGCTCGGTGGACCGAATCCTTCGACGCGACCCGAGCCCGTCCGAGAGTTCAAGCCGCCACCAGGTCTGCCGCCGGAGCGCCTCGAGCAGTTCAAGAAGCGCTTCGCGGAAACCGAGAAGGAACTCGAGAAGATTCCGCTGAACGGCGTTCGGATCGGCACGCTCGATATCGGCGGACCCTACACGCAGTCGACGGGCCCGTCGCGTGAGAGCCTCGAGAAGATCTACACGTGTGGTCATCTCGACGGGCACCATCAGAGCTGGTGTGCGTCGCGCATTATCACCAGCTTCGCGCGCCGCGCCTTTCGGCGGCCGGTAACTGCTGCCGAAGTCCAGAAGTACGTCGATCTCGCGCAACTCGCGGAACGCCAGGAGCACTCGTTCCAGGAAGGTCTCGCGGTTGCGATTCAGGCGCTGCTCGTCTCGCCCGATTTCCTGTTCCGCATCGAGCGCGATCGTTCCTCATCGACGGCGGCAGCCGCTGAACCAATCACGCAACACGAGCTCGCGACACGACTCTCGTATTTCCTGTGGGCAAGCATGCCGGACGCGGAGCTGCGGCGCGTGGCGAGCGCGGGCACGCTGCGCAATCCTGCGGTCCTCGCCGCGCAAGTGCGACGCATGCTGCGCGATCCGAAATCGAACGCGCTCGCGGAACAATTCGGCGGCCAGTGGCTGCAGTTTCGGGCGCTCGAATCGCTGACGCGCGACAAAGAGCGGTTCCCCGATTTCGAGGATTACCTCCGCATCTCGATGCGCCGTGAGACGGAACTTTTCGTCCAGCACGTCATCCGCGACGACCGGAGCATCCTCGACTTCATCGACGGAAGGTATACGTATCTGAACGAACGGCTCGCGCGGCATTACGGGATACCAAACGTGTCCGGTCCGGAGTTCAGGCGCGTGGAACTGACCGGATCGCCCCGAGGCGGTGTGATCACGCATGCGAGCGTCCTCACCGTCTCCTCGTATGCCACGCGGACATCGCCGGTGCTTCGCGGAAAATGGATCCTCGACAACCTGCTCAATGCTCCGCCGCCGGATCCGCCGCCCGACGTGCCGAACCTCGACGAGGCGGCGATTGGATCGACGGCATCGATGCGCACGCAGCTGGAGTCGCATCGCACGAATCCGACCTGCGCCTCGTGTCACCGCCGGATGGATCCGCTCGGCTTCGGCCTTGAGAACTTCGACGCGGTGGGGGCATGGCGGACGCTCGACGGGAAGTTCGAAATCGACGCATCGGGTACGCTGCCCGACGGGCGTGAGTTCAAAGGACCGCAGGAATTGCGCGCGATGCTGACGGAGGATCGCGAGGCGTTCGCACGGGCGCTCACGTCGAAGCTGCTCACGTACGCCTTGGGACGCGGACTCGAGCGCTACGACGCGAAGACCGTCAAGCTCATCGCGAGCCGGATGCCGAAGTATGATTACCGCTTCTCGGGGCTGGTCCTCGAGATCGTCAAGAGCCTGCCGTTCCAGTCACGCAGGCCGTGGCGCGCGGAAGCGGATGTGAGGGCAACACAGTAGAACCGGGTTGATGACCGCCGTAGGCGCCGGCTTCAGCCGGCGCAAAGTCCGCCTGAAGGCGGACGCTACAGGTTCTGAGACCCGCCGCCAGGGACACATCATGATCATTACGCGCAAGTACATTCCACGTCGGACATTTCTCAAAGGGATGGGCGCAGTTGTCGCTCTGCCCATGCTCGACGCGATGACGCCGGCGCTTGCGCGCGCCGCGGCGACCCGCAAGGCGCCGGTCCGCCTGGCTTTCACCTATGTGCCCAACGGCATCACGATGGCCGACTGGACGCCAACGACCGAGGGGCTCGAGTTCGAGTTCACGCGCGTCCTCAAGCCGCTCGAGCCGTTCCGGAACGACATGCTCGTCGTCTCGGGCCTCGCACAGCGCAACGGAAACGCGCTCGGCGACGGGCCCGGCGATCACGCGCGTGCGGCGGCGGCGTACCTCACTGGCGTTCACCCGCGCAAGACAGCCGGCTCGGACATCCAGAACGGAATCTCGGTCGATCAGATCGCCGCCGAGGAGCTCGCCGGCGCAACGCGATTTCCATCGCTCGAGCTGGGCTGCGACGATTCGCGCACGATTGGCAACTGCGATTCCGGGTACTCGTGCGCGTACACCAACAGCCTCGCGTGGCGCGGCCCCGCCACGCCGATGCCGCCGGAAACGAATCCGCGTCTCGTGTTCGAACGTCTGTTCGGCGACATCGACACGAGCCTGCCCCCCGAGGTCCGCGCGCGGCGCCTGCTGTATCGGCGAAGCATCCTCGATCTCGTCAGCGAGCGCACGACGCGCCTCGCGGCCGATCTCGGGCCGTCGGACAAGCGCAAGCTCGATGAGTATCTCTCGTCGATTCGTGAAATCGAGCGGCGGATCGAGCGGGCCGAGCAGGACCTCACCGACCTCACGCCGACGATCGACAAGCCGAGCGGCGTACCGGTCCTCTACGCCGATTACGTCAACCTGATGTTCGATCTGCAGCTCGTCGCGTTCCAGACGGATCTCACGCGCGTCGTCACGCTGATGATGGGACGCGAAGGGAGCATGCGGACATATCCGGAGATTGGCATTCCGGATCCGCATCACCCCCTGACTCATCATCGCAACAACGCCGAGTGGATCGAGAAGGTCACGCAGATCAACACGCTGCACACGAAGCTGTTCGCCGGATTCCTCGAAAAGCTGAAGAACGCGCCGGACGGCGACGGCACGCTCCTCGATCGCTCGATCGTCCTGTACGGCAGCGGCCTGAGCGATGGCAACCGCCACACGCACGAGGATCTCCCGCTCCTCATCGTCGGCCGCGGCGGCAACTTCCGGCTTGGAAGCCACATCGTCTATCCAAAGGGCACGCCGATGAACAACCTGTTCTTGACGCTGCTCGACCGGATGGGCGTCCAACAGGAGTCGCTTGGAGACAGCACGGGGAAGATCGAGCAGCTCAGCCTGTGATCGAGAACGACAGCGGGGATAACAAGAGAACGGGAGAAGACAATCAATGTTTTCTTCTCCCTTTCTCCCCTTGTCCTGTTGTTATCTTCTCCCCTTCTCCTGTTGATTCATCTTCTTCCGCTCTCCTGTTAGTATCTTCTCGCTTATGAAACGTCTGCTTCTAATTCCTGCTCTCGGTCTACTCCTCTCTTTGCGTGGCGCGCCGGCCGCTCTCCCGACACCCGATCCCGATGACGGTGCCATCACGCTGCCGCCTGGCTTCCGGGCGCTCGTCGTCGCGGACAACCTCGTGGCCAATCGAAAGGTGGGCAACTCGCAGGAACGCCTGCGTGGCATTGCCGTCGCGCCGAACGGCGATGTCTACGCCAAGACGCTGCTCGGTCCGATCTTCGCTCTGCGCGATGCAGACGGCGACGGCCGCACCGAGATGATCAAGGAGTTCGGTCCGGGCGACGGCGGCACGCACATCGCGTTTCGCGACGGCTGGCTGTATCACTCGAGCCGAACGGCGGTGTATCGCTACAAGTACACGCCTGGCGAGCTCGTCCCGACGAGCGAGCTCCAGACCGTCATCGCGAAGCTTCCCGCGGAACGCGATCATTCCCAGAAAGCGTTCGCTTTCGACGACCAGGGACGAATGCTCGTCGAGGTGGGTTCTCCATACAACGTCTACAGCGAGCCGGATCGTCAGCTCGGAGCGAAAGGCAAGGACCCGGCGGAATTCCAGAAGACGTTCGGCGGGTTCTGGCGCTTCGATCCGAACAAGCTGAATCAGACGCAGGCCGACGGCGTGCGCTTCTCGACGGGCCATCGGCATTCCCTCGCCCTGGTGTGGAACCCGCTCTCGAAGCAGTTCTTCATGGTGCAGATGGGCCGCGACAACCTCAATGTCGTCGATCCCGTTCACTACGACGCGCTCGACAACGCGGAGCGGGTCTCGGAAGTGATGCACGTGCTGAAGGAAGGATCGAATCTCGGGTGGCCGTTCACGTACTGGGATTCGTTCAAAAAGGCGCACATGATCGCGCCGGAGTTCGGCGGCGACAACTTCAAGCGCGCCGATCCCGATCCGTACGATCAGCCCGTCATTGCATTCCCGGCACACTGGGCGCCGATCGGGATGGTCCTCTACGACGGCACGCAGTTCCCCGAGAAGTATCGCGGCGGTGCATTCATCGCGTTCCACGGCTCGTGGAACCGCGCGCCGAGGCCGCAGGGCGGCTACAAGGTCGTGTTCGTCCCCTTCGACGACAAGGGAATGACGGTCGGTACATACGAGACCTTCGCCGATGACTTTGCCGGGAGACCGGAGTTCGTGAACACGGCCGACGCGCGTTTCCGTCCGGCGGGGCTCGCCGTCGGACCCGATGGATCGCTTTTCATCACCGACACCGAAAAGGGCCGCATCTGGCGCGTGATCTACACGGGCGAGACGAAGACCACGTCGCGCGCTACCGGCTCGGCGCCGGTGGCGAATTTCGTGGCACCTGATGACCGCTCTCGCGGCGCGCAACTGTATCAGCAGATCTGCGCCGCGTGTCACATGCCCGACGGCAATGGCGTATCAGGCATGCAGCCAGCGCTCGTCGGCAGCGCGGTCGTCAGCGGCGATGCGAGCACGCTGATTCGCGTGGTGCTCGAAGGACCCGCCGCTGTGCTGCCGGCGAACCGCGCGAAGTACAACAATCAAATGCCCCCCTTCGCGGCCGCGTTCACCGACGCGGACATCGCGGAGACGCTGACGTTCGTGCGGAAGTACTTTGGCAAGGGCGCCTCGCCTGTTACTCCGCAGCAGGTTGCGGCGTTGCGAAAGAAGTGATCAGCCGCGAGGTGGTCCTGCTTCAGCGTGGACAGGCACTCCGCGAATTCGCTGCGGATGCGTGTAGATATTGAACCGTCCCTCTCGCACGAAGCCGAGCAGCGTGATGCTCGCCGCGCGCGCGAGATCGATCGCGAGGCTCGATGGCGCCGACACAGCCGCGATCAGGCCGATGCCGGCGCGCCAGGCTTTCTGCACGATTTCGAACGACGACCTCCCGCTCACGAAGAGCAGCGACGCGTTCAGTGGCAGGCGGCCCTCTTCGAGCATGCGACCGATCAACTTGTCCACGGCGTTGTGTCGCCCGACGTCCTCTGCGCTCGCTTCGAGTCGCCCATCGACATCGAAGAGCGCGGCTGCGTGCAGCCCGCCTGTTCGGGCAAACACCGACTGGGCGTCGCGCAGCCGCTCGGGCAGCCGCTGCACGGCGGCCGGGCTGACCGTCCAGTCGATCGCCGGGCGTGGCGCGCTGAGCGCGAGCGACTCCAGCTTTCGGCGGCCGCACATCCCGCACGACGAGTTCATCGTCACCTGGCGGCGTTCGGAGAGGGCGGCGGCTACGGCATTGCCTTGTGAGCGCACGAACACGACGTTGACGATCTCCGCGGTGTCGTCAACGTCGACGCGCTCGATGTCGTTGCGGCCTTCGATCAACCCCTCTCCGAACAGAAACCCCAGCGCGAGGTCGTGATCGTCGCCGGGCGTCCGCATGATCACGGAAAAGGGCGCGCCATTGAGGCGCACCTCGATCGGCGCTTCGACCGCCACCTGATCCGGGACCGGCCGAGTCTCGCCGGAGCGGACCACGCCGACGTCGGCGACGGCCTGTTGTCTGGTGCGATCGGTTGCAGCATCGCGCGGGGTCAGCGTCTCAGTGCGATCTCTCATCAATCCGGGCCGTATGATACTGCTACGGTAGCATGCCGCTTATAAGGGGTCTGACGGGAAATGACAAACGGGAGATGGCAAAATGTAGAGGATTTTTCGATTTCCCATCTTCCATTTCCCATTACCGGATGCGTTCTTCAGCATCCTGATAGAGACCTCGATGCCGCTTTTCGGAGTTTACACGCAGAAACCGCGCCACTACCGCGAGATGGTGCGGGCAGCGTGGGAGAACCGTGACCAGCTACCGTTCGCGTGGCGCATTCTGAGAGACGGCGTCTGCGACGGCTGCGCGCTTGGCACGACTGGCCTTCGCGACTGGACTCTCAGCGGCACGCATCTGTGCCTGGTGCGTCTCGAGCTCATGCGGCTGAACACCGCGCCGGCACTGGATCTTGGTGCCCTGGCGGACGTCGCTCCACTACAGGACCGCGGCTCGCACGATTTGCGCGCGCTCGGCCGGTTGCCTGAGCCGATGCTGCGCCGGCCTGGTGATCGAGGCTTTCGCGTCATCTCGTGGGACGATGCGCTGGATCGGATTGCTGGCGGGGTGCGCGCGACCGATCCGGGCCGCATGGCGTTCTATCTGACCTCGCGCGGCATCACCAACGAGGTCTACTACGCCGCGCAGAAGGCCGCACGGTTCTTCGGCAGCAATCACGTAGACAACTCGGCGCGTCTCTGCCACGCCGCGTCGACAGTCGCGATGAAGGCGATGCTCGGCTACGGGGCTGCGACATGCAGCTACGCCGACTGGCTGCACGCCGATCTCATTGTCTTCTTTGGGTCGAACGTTGCGAACAACCAGCCGGTCACGATGAAGTACCTCTATTACGCGAAGAAGAACGGCGCGCAGATCGCGGTGGTCAATCCGTTTCGTGAACCCGGGTTGAAGAAGTACTGGATTCCGTCCGTTCCGGAGAGCGCGCTCCACGGGACCACAATCGCCGACCACTGGTTCGATGTCCACACCGGTGGGGACCTCGCGTTCATGCTCGGCGTGATGCGCGCGCTCATCGAGCGCGGCGGCGTGGATCGTGACTACGTGCGCGAGCGCACCGTCGGATTCGAGGAGATGCGCACGCCGATTGATGGCGTGAGCTGGGAAGCCATCGAGCGTGAATGCGGCGTCCCGCGAGATCGCATCCTCGCCTTCGCCGACCTGCTGATCGCGCGGCCGAACGCTGTCTTCGTGTGGTCGATGGGCCTGACGCAGCACGCGCATGGCGTGGACACGATCAAGGCGCTCGTCAATGTCGGCCTCGCGCGCGCTCTGCCAGGACGACCGAACGCAGGGCTCGTGCCGATCCGCGGCCACTCTGGCGTGCAGGGTGGTGCGGAGGTCGGATGTCAGCCGCGTGTGAGCAGCGAGACGAGAGCGCAGTGGTCGGCAGCGTGGGGCTTTGCCGTGCCGGAGACACCGGGCTGGACCGCCACCGAGATGCTGCACCACGCAGCCGACGGTGAGGTGGATCTGTTCTGGATCGCCGGCGGCAATTTTCTCGAGACACTCGGCGACGAGGCGCGCTCCTGCGCAGCGCTGCGGCGGCCGCGGCTGCGCATCCACCAGGACATCATCCTCACATCGTCCATGCTCGTGGAGGGGGACGGAGAAGTGCTGCTGCTGCCGGCGACGACGAGATACGAGTCGCCCGGCGGCGGCACCGAGACGTCGACCGAACGCCGCATCATCTTCTCGCCCGAGATTCCGGGACGAAGGATCGGATCCGCCAAGCCGGAGTGGTGGGTGTTTCGGGAGGTCATGGCCCGTGCGCGACCCGAGCAGCGGCATCTCATCGGCCTGGAAGACGCCGCATCGATTCGCTGCGAGATCGCGCGAGCGGTCCCGCTTTATGCAGGCATCGAGACGCTCGCGGCCAAGGGCGATTCCGTGCAGTGGGGTGGGCGCACGCTCTACGCGGACGGCTCCTTTGCCACTCCCGACGGCAAGGGCCGCTTCGCAGCCGTGTCGTTGCCCTCGTCACTACGCTCCGAGGGCAGCTTGATCGTCTCCACACGCCGCGGGAAGCAGTTCAATTCCATGATTCAGCGCGACGTCGATCCGCTCACCGGCTCCTCACGAGACGATGTGCTGATCAGCGGCGAGGACCTGGCCCGTCTGAAGATGAAGGACGGCGAGCGCGTCACCCTGCGGTCGGCGAATGGCAGCTTCACCGGCCGGCTCGTCGAAGCTGCGATCAAGCCCGGCAATCTCGAAATGCACTGGCCAGAGGGGAACGTGTTGATGTCGGCCGACCGGGTGGATCCGGATTCGATGGAGCCGGACTACAACGCGGTGGTCACAGTCGAGCGCGCACGATAATCCTCTGCGGCGCGGGTTGCCTGCGCCAGCCTGCCTGCTGTCCGCCGTCCTCTCCTTGCGTGCAAGAGCCGGCTGCTGAAAAGACGGCCGGATGGGAAATGGCAAATGGAAGATGGCAAAAGCGTAGAGGCTTTTCCCATGTCCCAGGTCCCATTTCCCATTCAGGATGCGTCTTTCAGCATCCTGCTGCACGAGGCACGGACAGCGTCAGAAGACGACGCGAGCCGAGACCTGCATGATCCGTGCGTCCCCCGACAGGCTCGAGATTGTCCCGAACGTCGCGGCATCGCTGATGTTGCGGTTCGGCAGTCCGAAATTCGTTTGATTGAACAGATTGAACACGTCCCACCGCAGCGTGGCAGCGACGCGTGGGCTGAGCTCGATGCGGCGCTGCAGCGTCATGTCGAAGCTCTGGAAATCCGGACCGCGTAGCCGGTTGCGGAGCTCGTTCCCGAACGTTCCCGAAGTCACGGCCCGGAACGCCGCCGTGTTGAACCACTGGTCCACGGTCTGCGGACCGTCGGTGTCACCGATGACGTCCGGCAGCCCAGTCATGTTCTGGCCGACGTTGTTGTTGCTCTGGTTCACCGTGAACGGGCGGCCGGAACGCCAGGCGTAGATGCCCGACAGGATCCAACCGCGCGCGACCACGTTCTGGCCGAGCGGCAGGTTCACGACGAAGTTGGTCGTCAGTCGGTGACGGACGTCGTAGTCGCTTGGTCCGTACCAGGCGCTGAAGTCGCGTGCGTTCTGCGGAAACGCGTTCGATCCCTGCGTGGTGAGCTGCTCGGACGTGTTGTCCTTCGAGTCGCCGATCGTGTACGACACGCCGAAACCGTAGCTGTGCGAGAACCGTTTTTCGACGCCGAGATCGACGCCCTTGTACTCCGACTTGCCGTTCTGCGCGCGCCACTCGATGAAGCCGAAGTTCGGATATGGGACGGCGCCGAGCGCGTTGTTTCCGGCGGCGTTCGGCAGCGGCTGATTCAGGTTCACCAGCGACGCGATGTTCGACCCCTTCGTGTAGACGAAATCCGCCGTCACCAGCATGCCGCGCGTCAGCTCGCGCTGGAACCCGGCGCTCGCCTGATTGATCGTCGTCTTCGGCGCATCGTTCGAGACCGCGCGAATCCGCAGCCGTCGCAGCTGTCCGTTCGCCGGGTCGAGATCCGGCGGGTTCAGGAACGTGGCCGGGAATCCCTGTTGCAGGAAGAACACCGGTGAGCCGGATGTCTGCGTCACCGTGTTGTTGATCAGGCCCGGCACGTTCAACGCGAGCTGGTCCTCACTGCCGACGCGATCGAAGAGGTTGTAGAAGATCCCCCAGCCACCGCGGATGACCGTCTTTTCATCGAGCTTGTAGACCGCGCCGAGGCGCGGCGCGAAGTTGTTCGTGTCCGGCTTTACGAGACCGCGGTCTTCGAGCGAGCCGTTGCTGGCGAAGAACAGGCTTCCTGTGCCGGATGGATCGAAGTTGGTTTGTGCGTCGTTCGCCTCGAGCGCGGGCGTGATGAAGTCGTATCGCAGTCCGAGGTTGAGCGACAGCCGCGAGTTGACCTTCCAATCGTCCTGCGCGAAGAACATCGTCGCCCAGTGCCGCTGCTCGACCGTCCACACGTTCGAGAGCTGGAGGTCCGACACGTACCCGAGGAGGTAGTCCGCCATCGGATTGCCAGTGAACGCGTTCCGGAATCGCAAGGCGCCGCGAGTCGCCGGGACATCCATATATTGATTGGCCATCGGCGCGATGATGTCGCCACCGAATTTGAAGCCGTGATTCCCGCGCAGCCACGACAACGTGTTGATGAACTCCAGCTGATTCGTGTGCTGGAACTTCGGCAGGAAATCCGGTGATCCGATACGCCCGAGGCCCGATCCGCCGAAGTAGCCATCGATCGTGATGCCCGGCAGCCCGCCGGCGACCGTCGGGTCCGTAATCGATCCCGGAATCGTCGCGTTCGCGGGCGGCGCGGCGCCGAACGGCTGCTGTACGGCGTCGGACGTCGCCTGCGACCACGAGACGCGAAGCTCGTTGACCATCGCGTGCGTCAGGATGCGCGTCCATCCGCCCACGAGCGCGTTCGTCTTGATCGTCTGGTTGCCGAACGCCGACGTGCCCGTGCCGTCGACGATGCCGCCGAAGGCGCCGGGAATCTGCCGCTTGCGATTGGAATAGATGTAACGGCCGAAGACGCTGTCCGATCCGTTCGGCCTCCAGTCCAGCCGGCCGAGCAGGCGATCCGAATCGTCGATCAGATCCGCCGTGCGGAAGAAATTGTTCGCGCCTGGCTGGTTCGGCAACGGCACGAGCGCGATGATGGACGCCGCGTACGGATCGATCATGCTCTCGGGAATCCGGTTGTTCTCGAAGTTCTGCCCCGTGGCCGGGTTCCTGATCGCGGAGGTAAAAATGCCTGCGCGCTCGTCCGCCGTCGGCACTCGCGTCAGGCGCGTGACGCCCCGGGTGATGCGCGTGCCTTCGTAGTCCGCGAAGACGAACGCCCGGTCCTTGATGAGCGGACCACCTGCATTGCCGCCGAACTGGTTCTGATCGTTGGCCGGTTTGGCTGCACCCGCACGCTTCGAGAAGAAGTCGTTCGAGTCCATCGAGTCGTTCCGGAAGTATTCGTAGGCGGTCCCTTTCAGGC
>JBKPCD010000051.1:0-10801 GCA_046727175.1 Acidobacteriota bacterium
GTCAAAGAGGAGCTGCTCGGCAACACTCGACTCGAATTGCTGGTGCTGATGGCCGCTGCCGTCTCGGTCCTCCTGATCGCCTGTGCGAATCTTGCGAGCCTCTTGCTTTCACGCGCTGCGGGGCGGCGGGGTGAGCTCGCGGTCCGCGCGGCGCTCGGCGCCACGCGGGGACGGCTGATACGACAACTCGTCATCGAAGGGCTGCTGCTGTCCATCGCGGGTGCTGCCGCCAGTCTCGCGGTGGTACCCATTGGTCGAAATCTTCTGGCGAGCCTGATGCCCATAGGGATTATCACCACGGCGCCGTCGGCGCTCGACATCAAGCTATTGACGTTCACCTTCGCAGTGGCAATCGCAACCGGCCTGGCGTTCAGCGTCGCGCCGGCCCTCCAGGCTGCCGGCACGTCGCTTCAGGAGGCGCTGCAGCAGCAGGCGCGCTCCGCAGTTGGAGCGGGCAGCCGCCTGACGAGAGACGCGCTCGTCGTCCTGCAGATTGCCACCGCGGTCGTGTTGCTCGTAGCCACGGGCTTGATGATCCGCACACTCGTCAACCTTCGCGCGATTGATGTCGGCTTCAACTCGGATCGGCTATTGACGATGAGGACCACCCTGCCGCGGCCGAAGTACGCCGATCCGCAGAAACGATATGCGTTCTACGATCGCGTCGTCCGCGGCGTGAAAGCGCTGCCCGGCGTGGAGCGTGCCGCTTACGTCTCCACGCTGCCGTTTCTCAGCCAGGGCAACACCTCGTGGTTCCAGGTGGAAGGCCAGGCGATCATGCCGGATCGCGTCAACGACGCGTTGTATCGCATTGCCACGACCGATTACCTCGCCGCGCTGGGCGTCCGGCTCCTCGAGGGACGCTTGATCGACGAGCGGGATGGCCCGGGATCCCCGCGGGTGGCGGTCATCAACGAGACACTCGCGCGCGAGTTCTTTCCGAACGAGTCTCCCGTTGGACATCGAATCAAATTCAGCGACCCCGTGAACCCCTTCCACACGATCGTTGGCGTCGTCCGCGATGTACGCGAGCGCGGCTATCAGGCGTCGTTGAAATCCGGCGTGTATCTTTCGATCGCACAGACACCCGAGTCGTGGGCGCCGCCGGAGTATCTCGTGATTCGGGCGCATGGGCGCGCGGCAGATCTCGCGCAATCGGTACGGCGGGTCATCGCGGGCGTCGATCCGGCGCAGCCTGTTTCGTCCGTCCGGGCGATGAGCGAGATCCTCGAAGTGGAGGTCGCGGATCGCCACCAGCAGATGGTCGTGCTCGGCGCCTTCGGAACGCTGGCACTCGTCCTCGCGTCGCTGGGTCTTTATGGTCTGCTCGCGTACGCGGTCGCGCAACGCAGCCGTGAGATCGGCCTGCGCATGGCGCTTGGCGCCACGCCACGCGCTGTCGTGACGATGATCGCCGCGCGCGGTCTGTCGCTCTCGCTGATTGGGCTGCTCCTCGGCGTCGGCGCCGGTTGGGCCACCAGCCGCGTCATGCGCACCGTGCTTTTCGGGGTGCGGCCGGACGATCTTGCGACATTCGTTGGCGTCGTGCTGCTATTCGGCAGTGTCGCACTCGCTGCGTGCGCTGTGCCGGCGATTCGCGCGTCCAGAGTGGATCCGATCCTCGCGCTCAGGCAGGAGTAGTCAGGCTTTAGGCTCAAGGCTTTAGGCTCAAGGCGCGCCTAAAACCCGAAGCCTTGAGCCAAAAGCCATTTAGTGCAGCGTCACGTCCCCTTTGAAAACCACGAACACCAGCGCGATATCGAGGATGGCGACGAATGGCGTGAAGAACAGTTCACCGTAGGAGACGTAAGGAAGGCCCTGCCAGCCAGCGACCCACAGGGCGACGAACGTCACGCGTCCTTTCACGCCAAGGTCGTCCCAGCCGACGATCACAAGGACGACGAACGCGATCTGCGCGATCCATCCGGCGACCCCGGCTGAACCCACGCTATGCCTCTTCGATCTTCTCGATTTCTGCCGTTCCCGCCACCGGATACGCAATCAGGAGATTCTCCAGCGCTTCGATGATTGACGAGAGATACGCTCGATCGATCTCGAAGGCGAACTGCAGACGGTTGCCCTCGTCGATCGCTTCGCCGCTCACTCGCAAGCGTCCTTGATCATCACCCGTCAGCGAAATCGCGACTTGCCCCTCCATTGTCGTGAAGCTGGCGCCGCCGTCGGGCGCCTGCGCCAGCGCCTGCGCCTCCTCGAGGAAGCTACGGAATTCTTCGGACCGGAGATCCGCGCGAAAGCTTCCGTTGAAGCCCCCAACCGTCAACGCAACTTCGCAATCGATCCAGTCCCCGTCGCGGACCTCGAAGAGATCGGGTTGGCTCCTGGACAGCGCTCGAATGAGCACGTACTGTCCACCAGTGTCGCCAATCAGGATTTCCGGACTCGAAGCCACCTGTCTCTCCAGTTTCAGTTGCACCGAAGCGCGACGAGCGGATCGACGCGCGGCATGCCGGCCTGCAAGGGCGCTTGTGACGAGAACGACGCACGCGTATCGCTCAGCCCTCGGAATCCTGCGCGTCGAATTCCTCGTGAAGGCGGAATTGCCCCGTATCCGCCGCGGCGAGCAGCGAACGCGCGCGGTCGAAGTCATCTTCGGCAACCAGGATCTCGACCCTGCCGAGCCCATCGAGTGTCAGACCATGCGTATTTCGCAGCGCTTCGCCACGCACAACCGTCGCGATGCCGGTCGCTTCCAGAAACGCGCGGACCTGCTGCCCTTCCATCTCGCCGTTGGCCACGAACACGCACTGGAGCGGCCGACTCATTGCTGCGTCCCTCGCATTAAGATTACTCCGATCGGTGCGCGGCCGCCGCATCGACGCAATTCTCGAACGAAGCCTCCCATATGATGTTCACCAAGCGCCTTCGCGAGGGGATCCGGCGCGGAAGGGTCAAGTGCAGCGTCCGCATCTGGACGCGTCCCCACGTCAAGGTCGGTGGTCGTTACCAGATGGACGACGGCCACATCGTCGTCGATTCGATTACGCCGATTACCGTCAGCGACGTCACCTACGATCTGGCGCGTGAATCGGGCTTCGAGAGCGTCGATGATCTCTTGCGAATCGCGACACACGGCCGCGGCGAGAACGTGTACTTGATTCGGTTCCATTACCTGCCCCCGGGCGGGTGGGACACGCCACCGTGGAAATATCCTCAGCGAACGGGATCCTCATAAAGCCCCCAGGAGTCGCTGCAGGTTCTCGGGGTTGAAGAAGGACGCCGGATCGATCATGCCCATGCGGGTCTATGTTACGGACACAATCGGAGAATTGAGTCACAATCGAAAAGGAACGACCACCCGATAGATCCATCAGGAGAAACACATGGCAGCCAGTGAAGTCGTCGGCTCTGTAGCCCGGCTGTGGAGGTTCCCGGTGAAGTCCATGCAGGGCGAAACGATCCAAGAGGTCGAGGTGACTGAGCGAGGAGTCCTGGGGGACCGTGCATATGCGCTCGTCGAGAAAGACACGGGCAAGGTTGTGAGCGCGAAGAGCGTGAGGCTGTTTCCCGACCTGTTCGACTGCAAAGCCACGTTCGTCGACGCACCACGCGGGAACGGACATATGCCAGCGGTGCAGATTACGTTGCCGGACGGGAGATCTGTGCGCAGCGACTCCGACGATGTCGACCGCGTCTTGTCGACGTATTTCAAACGGAGCGTCAGCCTGGAGCAAACCGCTCCAGATGACTTCACGATTGACCAGTATCACCCCGATGTCGAGGGGGCAGATCCTGCCGGCCACCGGGACAAGTTCGTCGCTCAACCGCTCGGCTCGGCGCTGTTCGCTGCGCTTGGACTGGAGTCCCCCGTCCCGGTCGGATCCTTTTTCGACGTGTTTCCGATGTCGCTCCTCACGACGTCGACGCTCGCGCGACTGAATGAGCTGCAGCCCAGGAGCAGATTCGACGAACGACGATTTCGCATGAACGTCATCGTCGACTCCGAGGGAGCTGGTTTCGTCGAGAACGATTGGGTGGGTCATGAACTCTCGGTCGGTGATGCCACGCGGCTGAGGGTGGCGCTGCCCGATCCCCGCTGCGTGATGACGACCCTGGCTCAGGGCGACATCCCCAAGGACACCGATGTTCTCCGTGCGCTCGTCCGTCACAACAAACTACAGGTCGGCAACCTGGGGCAATTCCCTTGTGCCGGCACGTACGCCGTCGTCGTGGCGCCGGGAACAATGCGGACTGGTGACCTCGTCGCGCTCAATTGAGCCTTGCGCGTCACGGACGCTCGATGGTTCTTCCGGCCGATACTGGTGGCCGTACTGAGGTGGCCAACTGTTCGGTGAAGAGCGTCGTTGCTGCTCGGTCGTCGTGTTACTTCGGAAGTCGCACGACGTAGTCGGGCGTGGGATTCGCAAAACCGGCAGTCACCGCGTACAGCGAATCTCCGAACTCGGCGATCGTCGTGGGCACCTTCGTCTGCGGGTTCGATGTGAACGGCTCTGTGATGAACCGAACGATGGAGCCCGAAGCCAGGTCTGGCGACAGCTCGATGACCGCGACACGGTTCAACTGGTTCTGGACGACATACAACGTCTTGCCGTCGAGCCAGAGGCCGTCGCCGTTGCACACGGTGTCGCCACCGAGGTCAATCGGCGTGACGGAAAGCGTTCCGGCGTCGACCATATATAGTCGCCCTTCGCTCGAATGGACCACTATGAGATGCTTCCCGTTCGGATCAGCGGCGATTCCGTTCGTCCTCGTTCCACCACCGCAGGTCGTCGCGTTCATCACGAGCGGAATGGAGGTAAACACGTCAGCGGGTACACTCCTGCGGCCCAGTTCGATTCGATACAACAACGCACGCACCGAATCGGTGAAGTACGCCGCCTCTCGCGTCACAACCACGTCGTTGATGAACGTGCCCGTCGTCTGAAACTGATAAAAGGCAACCTGCGTTCCCGAGGCGACATCGTAAACGGTGCCCCGGCCGCTCCCGCCGCCAGATACGAACAACAAGTTGCTGCGCGGGTCGAACTTCATGCCGGTGGCTTGTCTGCCCGTGGGCGCGACGAGTTGCGTCAGTTCCCCGGTGCGGAGGTCCCCCATCAGAATCTGGCCAAGCGTTCCCGCTGCGAGCGATCCGACGAAGAACGTGTGCCCGTTGCCCACCGCGATACCTTCCGGCCCGAAGCCCGCTGGGAGCTGGATCAATGCCGGGAACGTGTCGACACCCTGCGCGTACACGTCGGACGAATCGAACAGACGGTGTCTACCGTCGTTCAGGAGCGAAACCAGTAGAACGACTGCCACTGCCACCGTACGTCTCGTCATCGTCCCCCCTCCTCCGGATACCCGTCTCAGCAATGACTTGAACGGCAAATCGCCCTCAGCTTAGTCCGCTGCGGGAAAGAGTGCGATGCTGGGGCCGAGTTCCCGGTAATCGTTGGGTCGGTTTGCCCCTCACCGAACGGTAAAGGGTTCCATCAACTCGACACGCGTCCCGTCGGAGTCGTAGAGGTTGAGCTGATAGCGACCGTTGATGCCGATCTGCGGCGGCGACGGCATCGGACGCTGCAAGCGCACGCTGCGCCGCGCCACTTCTTCCCACGCAACCTGCATGTCGGGGACGCGCAAGCACAAATGATGGAGCACGCCACGCTCTCGCCGGTCGGGCGACGATGACGCCAACATGTATTCGAGATAATCGGTGCCATCCGGCACGCGCATGTTGATCCAGCGCGTCACGCCGTCCGCGCGCCCGCCACGCCAGATCTCGATGAACCCGAGCACGTCTCGATAGAACGTCTGCGCGCGCTCCTCGTCGCGAACGATTGCTCCGGCGTGCAGAAGCCGATCGGAAAGAGAGCGCATGTGCGGCACTGCGCCAGCATCGGGCGGCCACTTCACCTGGACGAATTCAATCGTGTGGCCATCGGGATCCGTGACGCGGATAGCCGATTCCTCACATCGTTGGGGCGACTGAAGGATCGTGATGTTGCGCGACGTCAGGTACGCCGTAAGCGCCGCGATGTCCGGTGTCGCGACTGCGATGTGCGACAGGCGTTCGTCCTCGCCTGATCGCAGCCCTGGTTCGAGAACGACAGCCTGGTTCGGGCCGATGCCGTACTCGATGCGACCAGCACGCGCTCGACGCTCGTTCAGACCGAGCATGTCGGCGTAGAACTCGCGTGCTGCCGCGGGATCGCTCACGCGGAACGCGACGTGATTGATTCCAGTGATCCGAGGCCTTGGAGGCGCTTGTTGAAAGGACCCGACCAACCCGGCTGCGAGGCTGATGACGACGACCGATCGAAGCATGGACGTTGGGAATCTTACCCTCGATCGTCTCCTCGCAAATCTGGAACGTGCCGGCCGCGCAGGATGTCGAGCGCGCTCATGTGTTGCATGTGCGCCTTCCAATGCTCCCACTCGCGCCGATGTACCCGCGACTCGATCAGCAGACACACGGGAGCGACGAGCAGGAGGGTATACACGGGGAACGCCCATTCCATCGGCAGCAGAGGAAACGCGTGTCCGCTGACGGCAGAGGCCGCGATCAGCACCGCCGCAACCACACCGAGCGACATCGCCACGGTGGCAAACGGCAGCCGGGTCCGAATCCAGGTGACGCTTGCAGCGAGCGAGAGGTGCACCGCGACCGCGAGCCAGAAGACGACCGAGCCGCCGGGCTGTGGCGCTTCACGGCAGAAGATGACGAACGCCAGACCGAGTGCGAGGCTGTACGCGACGGACCCACCCATGATGCCTGACGCGTCCGTTCAATTCCGAGGCCAAGGCGTTTTACGCCGGTTATTGGGTCCGGTGTCCTCTGGTATTGCAGAAACGGCGATCTTGGCGCTGCTGGATTGTTGCAGAAACTGCGATGACCCGGACCTCTCATCGGCAGATAGACGGTCGGGCGGTGCTGGATCAGAGCTCCGACGCGATCGCGCCGGCTGCTTCGGCGGACGTGCGGACCGGAATGATTTCAAAGTCGATCAGGTCGTCCCAGTTCGACGTCCAGGACTTCAGCGCACCCTCGTTGTCTGCTTCCATGACCTGGAAGCAGCGTCGGAACTCGAAATCGACCCAGCTTGCGACGTATCGAACGTCGTCAGACGCCATGCGCCCCTGGTCCCGAAAGCGACGGTAGATCGCCACCGCCTGTCCGGGCCGAAAGTGCTCGACGATCATGAAGAGCATGCGCGTAATTCCCCTTTCCCCTTTCCTCTTTTCCCTTTTCCTTTTTCCCTTTTGCCTTTTCCCTTTATTTAATCCCTACGACCATCGAATCCGGTCCGACGAGGTGTTCGGTGTACCCGTCCTTGAATCCAACCTCCTTCATCCATCCCTCGCAATCTGCTCCGGTGTAGTCGAACCCGCCCGGCGTCTCGATGAGCATGTTGAGGCTCATGAGCAGACCGAACGCGTTTGCGCGACGGTCATTGTCTATGATCGACTCGTAGACGATGAACGCGCCGCCGGAAGGAACGGACTCCCAGGCCTTGCGGATGAGAGCTTTCTTCTGATCGAGATCCCAGTCGTGGAGGATGTGCCCCATCATGATGACATCTGCCTTGGGAAGAGGATCAGCGAAGAAGTCGCCTGCGTGGAATTTCAGACGGTCGGCGACACCTTGTGAAACGGCGTACTCCTCGAAAATCGGTTCGACTTGCGGCAGGTCGAATCCTACGCCGGTCAGCTGCGGATGCGCGAGCGCCACCTGCACGGCAAGATCACCCTGCGCCGTGCCCACGTCCACGAACGTCCGATACCGCGACCACGGAAACTTTGCGGCAATGCCGAGATTTGCGCCGCGACTGAGTCCGGTCATCGCCTTGAGGAACCCGGACAAGAGAGCCGGGTCGGCGTACAACGCCGAAAAGAGTCCCTCACCACCTCTCTTGATCTCGTTCTGCGGCTGGCCGGTTCGCAAGCCTTCCGTGAGGTCGGCCCAGAACCGGAACAGCCGGTGGTTCGCCATCTCGAGCATGCCGCCGATGTAGGAAGGCTTTCCCTTGTCGAGGAACGTGTCGGTTTCGGGTGTGTTCGAATAGACGCTGTCGTTTCGCTGCAGGAAGCCCAGCGCGACGAGCGCGTCGAGAAAATCACGGGCCGAGCGTTCGTGCAGCCGCAGTCGCCGCCTCACATCGTCCAGGGAACCAGGACGCCTGGCGAGCTCGGTGAACAGTCCGAGCTCGATTGCGCTGAGGAGCGTCTTGCACCCCCAGAATCCCAGTCCGACCTGCATGATGCGCTCCGGAGTGACCGACGCAACGTTCGCAGACATGCGTTCTTTCTCCTGGCAATCGACAGCGATTGCATATGCGGTGACGTACTGCGTCCACGTTCAAGCGGCCGCACGCCCTCAACATCGACGCGCTGCGTCGCATTCGACGAGTTCGAAGTGTATTGCCAACCATATCATTTCCCTTTTCCTTTTTCCCTTTTGCATTAGTACAATCCCGCCGACTTCCGAAGGAGCCGACCATGCGAGCTTTCCGCGTCGTGTGCCTTGCGATTCTCGTCCTTGCTGCGCCCTTGACGACGCCGATGCGCGCATGGCAGCAGAACAAGCCGGAAGACGAAAAAGCAGACGACAAGGACAAGAAGGAAGAGGGGCTCGTTCTGAAAATGGACTCCACGATCGAGTTCACGACCGACGAAGTGACGTGGCCGTCACTCGATGTGTCGCCCGATGGCAAGACGATCGTGTTCGACCTGCTCGGAGACCTGTACACGTTGCCAATTGGCGGCGGAGAGGCGACTCGGATCGTTGGCGGGCTGTCGTTCGAGAGTCAGCCGACCTACTCGCCCGACGGCAAGTCGATCGCGTTCCTCAGCGACCGGAGCGGTGTCGAGAATCTGTGGGTCGCCAACGCCGATGGATCGAATCCAAGGGCCGTGAGCAAGGACGGCAAGACGAACGATCGCCCGCAAATCATGGTGTCTCCGGCGTGGACGCCAGACGGACAGTACATCATCGTCTCGAAGTCACGGCCACCGGATCCGGGGACGTTTTGGCTGTTCATGTATCACAAGGATGGTGGAAGCGGCATCCGCATTGGCGCGCCACCGCCGCCGCAGCCGAGTCCCGACTCACAAGGGCCGCCGCCTCCGCCGCCCACGAACCGAATGGGCGCAATCGTCTCACCGGATGGCCGCTTCATTTATTACACGCAGCGCACCGGCACATTCAGTTACAACGCGCAGTTTCCCCTGTGGCAGGTGTACCGCCACGATCGCGAGACGGGCGAAGCCGCTCAGGTGACGAACGCACGCGGATCGGCGTTGCGGCCGGTCATTTCTCCGGATGGCAAGTGGCTCGTCTACGGAACGCGGCACAAGACCCAGACGGCGCTCCGCGCCAGAAACCTGGACTCTGGCGCCGAGCGTTGGGTCATCGACACGGTCACGCGCGACGATCAGGAATCGCGAGCGAGCCGAGACACGCTGCCGCGGTACGATTTCACGCCCGACGGCAAGTCGCTGATCGTTCCGGTCGGCGGAAAAATCCAGCGCATCGACTTCGAGACTGGCGAAACGCAGGTCATCCCGATGACTGCGACCGTCAAAGCCGAGATCGCGCCGCGCGTCTACACGCCGGTCCGCGCGAACGACGGCGGCACGGTCCGCGCGCGTCTGATCAGATGGCCGACAGCGTCGCCCGACGGCAAGCGCCTGGTGTTCAGCGCGATGAACCATCTGTATCTGATGGATCTTCCGAACGGGACGCCGCGCCGGTTGACCAACGCGGCTGAAGGAGAGTTCATGCCGACGTGGTCCCCTGATGGCCAGCACATCGCGTACGTCACGTGGAGCGACAAGGGCGGGCACATCAAACGGATCGATGCAAACGGCGGATCGCCCGCAACGCTGACCACCTTCGAGGGCTATTACCTCGATCCGATCTACACGCCCGACGGATCGCGCATCGTGTTCGTCAGCGGCGCTGCCGCTGATCAGCTCTACTCAATCCTGCTCGACACGCCCGCTCCCGGCGACGATCCCGATGCGCCGTCGGAGATCAGCGGCGTCACTCCGCCGAACACGCTCGAGCTGCGATCGATCCCGGCAGCAGGTGGACAGCCAACGTTCATCGCACCCGCGCAGGCCGGTCGCAATCCGCACTTCAGCAAGGATCCGAAGCGCGTGTTTCTTACGTCGAATCGCGGCCTCGTGTCGCTCACGCTTGACGGATACGACCGGCGTACGCATCTGCGTGTCAGCGGCGCCGGCACCGGAAACACGCCGCCGAGCGCCGAGGACATCAGGCTCTCACCCGACGGCACGCGCGCGTTCGTCAGCCTGCAAGGCCGTCATTATCTCGTCGCCGTTCCCCTCGCGGGGCGAGAGACCGTTGAAGTCAAGATCCAGGGACGCGCCGAGAACACTGCCGTCCCAGTGAAAAAGATGTCGCTCGAAGGCGGGGACTACCTGCGCTGGACGAAGGACGGCAAAGCCGTGACGTGGGCGCTCGGCTCGCAGTTCTTCCAGCAATCGATCGATGCGTCCGAACCTCAGAAGACCGAAGTCGTCGTCGAGGCGCCGCGCTCGCGTCCGCAGGGCTCCGTCATGCTGACCGGCGCGCGGATCATTTCCATGAGAGCCGACGAGGTGATCCCCGCTGGTGACATTCTCATCACGAACAACCGAATTGTCGACGTGGGCAAACGAGGATCGCTGAGACCGCCTCCAGGCACGCGTGTGATCGACGTGAGCGGCAAGACAATCATGCCCGGCTTCGTCGATGTCCACTCGCACATGTGGGCGCCGCGGGGTCTTCATCAAACGGAGGTGTGGCAATACCTCGCCAATCTCGCGTACGGCG
>JBKPCD010000052.1:0-14746 GCA_046727175.1 Acidobacteriota bacterium
CGGTACGCCTGGCGGAGCGCCGCGACACCCGCGGGGCGCAGCGCATAGAACTTCCGGCGCCGGCCGCCCCGCTGCGGAGTGGGATCGCCGACCCAGGATTTGAGAAAGCCCTTGCTCTCGAGCCGATCGAGGGTGGTGTAGACAGCGTTGATCGACACATCCCGCCCCGAGCGGGCGTGAATCTCCTGTCGGATGGCGGCTCCGTACGATGTGTCCTCGCGCTCAAGGCGTAACACACCCAAGAGCACAAGCTGTTCGAAATCACCGAGGACGGGTGCCCTGGCTTTAAACCACATTGTGGGTGATATTAGCACTACAGGTGCTTAGTCAGTTTAGATGAGCGACGACGGTGTAGGGAAGGAGAAGCGCGCGGCGCTCGAGAAATGGGCGGAGGTGCTGTCTGCGATCGTGGATGTCAAGCCAGCGCCGACGACGGCGCCGGCGAGACGGGCTCGCGGTGAAAACGTCTACGAGTTCAAGCCCTCCGGCGACTCGACGGGCCCAGGCGAGCGTGCACTGACGCCGGGCCGGTTGCATCCTTACGCATTCTGCGTAATAATTTACGCGTTATGCGTAAACCAGCGGTGTTGGCGGCCCTTTTCCCGACGGTTCGGGGTGATGTGCTCGCGGCCACGCTCACGCAGCCCGAGAAGTGGTGGTACCTCTCCGAACTGGCGCAGTTTCTGGAGACGTCGCCGTCGAGCCTGCAGCGCGAACTCAAGGCGCTGGTTGATGGGGGCATCCTCGAGACCCGCCGAGAGGGGATCCGCGCTTACTTCAAGGCGGACACGCGATCGCCGGTGTTTCCCGAGCTGCGCGGCCTGATCGACAAGACCGCCGGCGTGGTGCCGACGCTCCGGACGATCCTGCGTCCATTCGAGGGGCGGATCGCCTGCGCGTTTCTCTACGGGACCGTCGCACGCAGCGAGGAGCATGCGCAGAGCGACATCGACCTCGTGGTGGCCGGAGACGTGGGACTGGCAGACCTCACGCCGGCCCTCCGGAAAGCGGAGGGCTGGCTCGGCCGCGAGGTCAACGTCACCAGCTATTCGGCCGCGGAATTTCGGAAAAAGGCCGCAGCGAAAGATCACTTCCTGTCGGCAGTGCTGCGTGGATCGAAACAATTCGTGAAGGGCGATCAGCGTGACGTGGACGACCTTATTGGCAAGCCACGACGTTCAACGGCATCGGACGTCGAAACGAGAGCTCGATGAGATGCCCGCGCTGGTCGCCCGCGACCTGGCAGACGCGCAGGTGCAGGGCCTCTCAGCGGATCGGCGGTTCGCCACCGCGTACAACGCCGTGCTCCACACCGCGAACATGGCCATCGCGTGCGCCGGATACCGCGTCACGGCGAAGACCGGGCACTACAAGTCACCGTAAAGGCGATCACCCTGGCGGTTGGCACCGCGGTAAGGGCGAATGCTGACTATTTCGAGACCTGCCGACGGAAGCGCAACGTCATCGACTACACACGGTCGCACGTGGCCACCGGCAGCGAGGCCGACGAGATCGTGAACAAGGCGCGGGAGTTCTATGACGTTGTGGAGGACTGGGTCGAATCGAAGTTCCCGGATCTGAAACGCTGAGCGCATGGCGAAAACGAGGCCGACGTGCCACGCTTTCCATGCGTGCTCGATCGACCACTCCGACATCGCTCCGCTTTAGATCAATGGTTTGCGAGCGTCGATCGACGGCGCGGACCCGTTCCACGACTTGTCGATCTCGCTATCGTTCGACGAAGTCGGCGGAACGAGCAACAGGGGCGAGACGCATGCGCGTGATATCGCGCTGAGGCGGTGCCCGAACAGGCGGGTGTACTCGCGGCTGAACTGTGAGGCGCTTTCATACCCCACACGCCCTGCGGCGCTCCCGGCGTCGAGGTTCTCGTTCAGCATCAATTGGCGCGCTTCCTGTAGTCGCAGTTGCTTCTGGTACTGCAAAGGGCTCACGCCAGTGAGCGCGCGGAGATGCTGCCGAAATGTCGAGGGGTTCATGTGTGCACGGTCCGCCAAATCGTCCCCGGGCAGCACCTGAACGAAGTTCTGCTTGCGGGCTACTTCGAGGAGATGACGCCTGAGCAGTTCGATCGGCAATTGGCGGCGAGCCTCATTGGTCCGATGAACGTGACCCGCGCGGTCCTGCCCGTGATGCGCAAGCAGCGTACGGGGCACATCATCTCGATCTCCTCCTCTGCGGGCCTGGCCGCCGGATTCGAGTTCGTGAGCGCCTACGCCGCATCGAAGTTCGGCCTCGAGGGCTGGATGGAGTCGCTGCACGCCGAAGTCGAGCCGTTCGGCATCACGACCACCGTGGTCAACCCCGGGTTCCGCACGGAGCTCCTCACGGAGCAATCCACGAACTACGCCGAGCCGTCCATCGCGGACTACGACGAGCGCCGAGGGCCGCTGGTCGAGTACTGGAAATCCCAGAACGGCCGGCAATCCGGCGACCCCGCGAAGCTCGCGCGAGCACTGATCGCGATTGCCGCTCAGCAGCCGCCGCCGCGACGCTTCATTGCCGGCGCCGATGCGATTGCCACTGCAGAGCAGAAGATCGCCGATCTGAAGGCGCAGATCGAGGCGGACCGGGACCTCTCGACGTCACTCGCATTCGATTGAGGGTCCGCGTACGGGCGCACATCGACTCGCATCGTGCGAGTGAAACTCCACCGACTGAAACGTGAACGCAGAACGTGTCAGGAAAGCAGCACGACCACGCGCCCTCGCTGGCGAGGCGCTTCGAGTCGCTCGTGGGCGGTAGCAATCTCGTCAAGACGGAACCGCTCGGCGATCGGCATGCCGTTCCACCCGGCAAGGAGCGCGTTGTTGATGGCGCGCGCGGCCTCTTCTTTGTCCGCCGGCGTGAAGTCGTCGCTGCCGAGGAAGTCCACTCGCACATTCTTGAAGAGCAGCGGCCAGAACGGGATCTTGGGAGTGTCCACGTTGGTGGCGTAGGTGGCGACCGATCCGCGAACGGCGAGCATCTCCATATCGGCCGCGATATTCGCGCCGAATGCGACTTCGACGATGTGGTCGGCCCCATCCGGCGCCAGCGCCTGGACTTGCTGAACCAGATCGGGACCAGCTTGCACGACGTGATGCGCGCCGGCGTTCCGCGCAATCGCTTCATCCGCCACAGCCCGGACCGTCGCGATCACCGTCGCGCCCGCACGACGGGCGAGCTGCACAGCGCAGATTCCAACGGCACCGGCGCCGCCCTGGACCAGCACGGTCCGCCCTTCGACCGGGCCCGCCGCGTTAACACAGCGGTGCGCGGTGATGGCGGGAATGCCGAGGCATGCGCCCTGCTCGAAGGAGACGCTGTCCGGCAACGACACCGCCTGAGACGCGGGCACCACCGTGTATTCCGCGGCCGTGCCGAATGGGCGATACGACTGCGCGCCGTAGCACCAGACGCGGCGGTCTATCCAGTCGGCAGCAACGCCTTCTCCAACCAGATCGACATGTCCGGCACCGTCGCTGTGCGGGATCACGCGCGGATACGACATGCCGTAGCCGAAGGCGTTTTGTCGCTTCTTGATGTCACCTGGATTGATGCCCGACGCGACTATCCGTATGCGCAGTTCGCCAGGACCGGGCGTCGGATCGGCCATCTCGGAGATCTTCAGCACCTTCCGCGCCGGCCCTTGCTGTTCGTACCACGCTGCGCGCATCTAGGACCTACTGTAGCGGAACTGCGGCCCCGGCGGCCGACAGCGGACGGTCGTCGGATCCTCCGCGGAGTCGCGAGGAACGGCATCTCCAACGCGAGCGGTTCGCGGTAGTCCCGAGTGCGAGAGGGAATGCCACATTAGGCGCGCGGCCTCGTGAACAGACCGGCGCCGATCTTGGCGGCTTCGGAGCCGGCGACCGGGTAGAGGGAGTTCGCCTTGATGTGACGTCGTCACGTGTTTCGCACCGTTCCATTCCACGGAGCGGCGCTCAAGAACCGCAGGCCACCGCGATTGATCTCTTCATGCATCGCTGGAATCCTTCGGCCCACCAGGCAGTCAGGAGCGCTGCGTATTCGTCGGCGGCGTCCTCCCAAATGAAATGGCTGGCGTCGATAAGGTGAAGCTCGCTGTGCGGCAGCCGTTCGTGGAGGTATTCCGCGTTGACGAGTGGTACAACTGGGTCTCTGCGGCCCGAGATAATTTGCACGGGTGTCTGTACGTGCGGCAACAGGGCTTGCAGTGCTTCAAGCTCCGTCGGGTACGACTGCACGTAGCGGATCGAGTCTGCGAATCGATTGCCCTCGTACGAAGCGAGGTAGTCTTGGCGAGCGGCATCGGTGATCTCGTAGCGCTCGAGCGTCCCGAGCGCACGCACGACGCTCGCGCGTCCACCGATCCGCCGATACGGCTCGAGGTCCTGTGCGAATACCCATTCGCGCAGCGGATCTCCGAGTTGAATCGGAACGGCCACGCCGCCGGTACCTACGACGAGGCTCAGGAAGCGCTCGGGGTGTGAGGCCCGCGGCGAATAGAGCGGCGGATGTTCCGATGTCCGGCCCGACGGCGTGCGGCTTCTCGAGGCCAAACGCGTCGGCCGCACGAACGATGAACTCGCCCATCGCGCGCGGCGTCATCAGGGCGTCCGTGCCCTCGGACCGGCCAAATCCCGGCAAGTCGATCGCGACGACGTGCGTCGTCTCGACAAGTCGCGACCAGATGGCTTCATAGGCGAAGACGCTCTCGGGCCACGGACTGAGCAACAGCGCGTCAACATCTCGCTGGTCACTTTCCACGAAGCGCACCGACACGCCGTTGATGGTGCGAAGTGTCAGGTTGGCAGCGATCTCGCTGAGGGGTTGTGCCGTTCGGCCCGTCATGACGAACTCCTTGTTGGCGTCATGAAACCAGACCCCTGCGCGGTTATCCATCAGACAAAGGTATCGATCGATACCAACGGCTACTGGTTCTGGGGCCGACCGTCGATCGTTGATCTCTGGCATGACCTGCGGTTCGTTTCGAGCGAGGTTCGACCCGACTGGGATCTGAGCACGCCGGGATTGCGCGAGCGCTGGGATGCGGGCGGCTACGTACCCTTCCACGGGTGGAACAAGCGCGCCGGCCAGAAACCGCCCCGACTCTGACGCAGGGAGGACGGAGACCACGAGATAGGCAATCGCTTTCTCCCGCCACGAGCCGACACTTGTCGGCCAAGCTTACAACCTCGGCAGCTCGCCTACCGAAGTCCGTAGGTCGTCGTTACCCGCAGTGCCGCATTCGATTGGTCGAAGAGTCATGGATGCGTTAGGCTGTGCGGACGCATAATGCCGTGATAACGGCGTGCGCCCATGTCGAACGACACGTCACTCGAATCTGCAGCCGATGAAGCGAAACGACTGCGCCGCTGCCTGAATGATGTCGTCAGCATCATGGCGCTGCCGGCGCTTTGGGCTGGCCGAGAGCCGTCGCAGATTGTCAGCACCCTCCTCGATACGCTGCTTGGAATGCTCCGTCTCCGATTCGTGTTCGCTCGTCTGAACGATCCCGGCGGCGGCCCTCCGACTGAGCTCGTGCGAATGGTGGAAGGGATAGGAGGAACAGCTGCAGCACGACAGATCAGCGGCTCACTCGATTCGTCGTTAGGCGACGCGCCGTCGAAGTGGCCGCCCAGCGCACGTGTGGTTATTGGCGACGCTGATGTATCCGTTACGCCCGCACGTCTGGGAATCGACGGCGAGATCGGCATCATCGTCGCTGGATCGCACCGAATCGATTTTCCAGGCGAAACCGAGCGACTCCTTCTGGATGTTGCGGCGAATCAGGCGGCCGTCGGACTGCAGCAGGCGCGCCTGCTAAGCGAGCAAACGTGGCGTGCGAACGAAAGCGAACGCGAATCGCGCCTGATCGTGGACAGTATCCCTGGGCTGGTCGCACTGCTGTCGTCAGCCGGCTACGTCGAAGTCGTCAATCGTGAATTGCTCGCGTACTTCGGTCAGACCTTGGAGGAGCTGAGACAGTGGGGCACCAACGGCACGGTTCATCCTGAGGATCTGCCTCATGTAGTCGACGTCTTCACACGCTCGATCGCGTCCGGCACTCCATATGACATCACGCAGCGCCTGCGGCGGGCGGATGGCGTCTATCGCTGGATTCAGAACCGCGGCTTTCCGCTCCGCGACATGAAAGGACAGATCGCGCGGTGGTGCGTGCTCCTGACGGATATCGACGACCGGAAGCGCGCTGAAGAAGCGCTTGTCAAGCGAGAGCGCGAGCTTCGGCTCCTCGTCGAGACGATTCCGGCACTCATGTGGCGCGGGACTCCCGAGGGGGACTTGGACTATTTGAATGAGAGGGCAGTCGAATATCTCGGCCACACGGCCGAGAGCTTATCAGGCGGGCGGTGGCTCGAACTTGTTCATCCGGATCACCGCGACGCGACGGTACGACGGTGGCTGCATTCGGCCACAACCGGATCGTCGTACGACGATATCTACAAGCTCCGGCGGGCAGACGGTCAGTATCGATGGATTCAGTCCGTTGGAGAGCCTTTCTATGACGGCGAGGGGCGGATCGCTCACTGGTACGGGTTGGTCATCGACATCGACGATCTGAAGCGCACCGAGGAGGCTCTGCGCGAAAGTGAGCGTGAGTCACGCCTGATCGTGGCCAGCATTCCGGGCCTCGTTGCCGTCCTCACGCCGGCCGGAGAGTTGGAGGGCGTGAACAACCGTGTCGTCGAATACTGCGGCAGGCCAGTCGAGGAGCTGAGACATTGGGCTACCAACGACACGCTTCATCCTGAGGATCGGTCCCGCGTCAGTCAGCTCTTTGCCACCCTGATCACATCAGGCTTACCGTCCGAATGGGAATCGCGTATCCGACGCTTCGATGGCGTGTATCGGTGGTTTCAGTGTCGCGGGCTTCCTCTTCGCGATGTCACCGGGCGCGTTGTCCGATGGTACGTGCTTCTGACCGATATCGACGATCTCAAGCGCGCCGAGGCGGAACTTCGGAGGGCTTACGACAGCTTCGCCGACGCCCAGCGACTGAGCAAGACGGGCAGCTTCATCACGGACCTCGTGGGCGACGACCACAACTGGTCCGAGGAAGCCTTGCGCATCTTCGAGTTCGATCCAGCGACGAAGGTTACCCTGCAGGCGATTCGAGACGTCATTCACCCCGAGGACATGCCCGTGTTCGAAGCGGCGTTCAAACGCGCCATTGAGGGGCTGGATGTGAGTCTCGCCTACCGCATCATCACCTCGGGCGGGAATGTGAAGCATGTCCGCGCGATCGCTCACGTAACGGAAAACATGAACGGGCAGCCCGTGTTCATCGGTGCCCTTCAAGATGTGACTGAGGCGAAGGCCGCCGAGGAAGCGCTGAACAGGGCCGGCGCGGAACTCGCGCATGTGTCGCGAGTTACGACAGTGAGCGCGTTGACCGCTTCGATCGCTCATGAGGTGAACCAGCCGCTTTCCGGCATCATTACGAACGCTGGCACCTGTCTGCGGATGCTGGCCGCCGATCCTCCGGACGTGGATGGTGCCCGCGAAACCGCGAGGCGCACCTTGCGCGACGGTAATCGGGCGTCAGACGTGATCACTCGCTTGCGCGCATTGTTCAGCAAGAGGGAGTTCACACTGGAGCCGCTCGACATGAACGACGTCACGCGAGAGGTCGTCGCGCTCTCGATGAGCGACCTTCAGAGACATCGGATCGTGCTTCAGTCCGAGTTCGCCGATGATCTTCCTCTGATCACCGGCGACCGCATCCAGCTCCAGCAAGTAGTCCTGAACCTGCTCCGCAACGCATCGGACGCGATGGTGGCTGTTGATGATCGTCCTCGGCAATTGCTGATCCGAACGGCGCGGGACGCCGATGATCGCGTACGCGTGAGCGTCCGGGACGCCGGCGTGGGGCTCGATGTTCAGAGCATGACCAAACTGTTCGATGAGTTCTACACGACGAAGGTCGAGGGCATGGGTATCGGGCTTTCGGTGAGCCGCTCCATCATCGAGAAACATCACGGACGCCTGTGGGCAGAGCCAAACGACGGCCCAGGCACGACGTTCTCGTTTTCCATTCCCGCCGTTCCGGAGATCCTCGGGGGCGGGCCACAAGCGGCAGCGTCCTGATACGCGGTGCACACCGTTCTTGGAATGACCGATACCAAAGTCTAATGGACCTCTCCAACTCTTTTGGCGGATTCTGTAGCGACTTGCGGCCGACCTCGCGTGTCATTGCGCGCATGACGCACACGCAGCCATGAGGACATCGTGATGGTCACGCGTTCACTCGTGTCGATCGTCGATGACGACGAGTCCGTGCGCGAGTCGCTCCCCGACATGGTGCGGCAGTTCGGGTTTGCGGCACAGGCATTCTCGTCAGCCGAAGCGTTCCTCGCATCGGATTTCGTCGACCAGACTAGGTGTCTGATCCTCGATGTCGCGATGCCCGGAATGTCTGGTCCAGATCTTCAGCGGGAGTTGGCAAGTCGTCGCCAGAAGATCCCGATCGTCTTCATCACCGCCAGCGGCGACAAAGCAATCCGGAGCCGCGTACTTGCGAATGGAGCCGTCGAGTGCCTCTTCAAGCCGTTCAGCGAAACAGCCCTCCTCGATGCACTCAATGCGGCACTTCGGATGAGGTAGGTATGACGATAACGCGCACGCCAACCACGACACGTGCGCCATATACTGGGAATTCGGCGATCGGCACCCATTCAATCGTGGCCGTCACCATGCCGGACCTCACGTCGACTGTTTTCGTCGTGGACGACGATATCTCTGTCCGCGAGTCGCTGGAGCTGCTAATCAAGAGTGCGGGCTGGCGGGCTGAAACGTTTCCGTCCGGGCAGGATTTCCTGTCACGGCCGCGCGTGCGAGTTCCGTGTTGTCTGCTGCTTGATGTCACCCTACCCGGGCTCAACGGCCTCGAGCTGCAGCGGCAGCTCGCGGAGCGCACGGACATGCCGATCATCTTCATCACCGGACACGGCGATATACCGATGACCGTACAGGCGATGAAAGCGGGAGCCGTCGAGTTCCTGACAAAACCCTTGCAACACGATGTGCTCGTGAACGCGATTCGCGGTGCCCTCGAGCGCAGCAGGACCGCGCAGCGTGTCGACGCGGAGATGCGCGCCATCAGGGACTGCTATGAGTCGCTGACACCACGCGAGCGCGAGGTGATGGCGTTGGTCGTCTCTGGGCTACTGAACAAACAAGTTGGTGGCGAACTCGGCATCAGCGAGATCACCGTGAAGGCGCACAGAGGTCAGGTGATGCGCAAGATGAAGGCCGACTCGCTTCCTGACCTGGTGACAATGGCCGAGCGCCTCGGATTGCGCCCCGCGCCGGAACACTGACCCAGCAGCCGTTCCTCGCTCCAGCAGCGTACCTCCGCCGATCCCTGCAGCTCCACTCCGAGCGTCGTCCAACCACCCCATACCTTGGTATCGATCGACACGATCGTCTAATAGACCTGCGTTCGCGCGAATGGTTCAATCGACGCGTTCCAGAGTTGTGGAGCCGGAACGCAACGACGCGAGGAGCAGCATGCGAACAACCCTCCGTGTGAACAACACGACGCACGAGCTCTCGGCGGACTCGCGCCTGACGCTGGTGGACGCGCTCCGCGACGTACTCGGCCTGACCGGCACGAAGAAAGGCTGCGATCAGGGTGCCTGCGGCGCCTGCACGGTCGTGATCGACGGCCAGCGTGTTTTGTCCTGTCTGACCCTGGCGGCGGCGTGCGACGGCCAGCAGATCGTCACCATTGAAGGCCTCGCCACAGGCGACGAGCTTCACCCCATGCAAGCCGCATTTCTGCACTGCGATGGCTTTCAGTGCGGCTACTGCACACCGGGCCAGATCCTTTCGGCCGTCTGCGCAGTCCAGGAGGTGCACGCGGGCGTGCCTAGTCATGTCACGCGAGACGTTCGACAAACGGTGAACGCCGCGACGCTGACCGATGAGGAAATACGCGAGCGGATGAGCGGCAATCTGTGCCGCTGTGCCGCCTACCCGAACATCGTGGCCGCCGTGCGCCAGGTGCTGTCGAGTGAGGTGCGGTCATGAACGCCTTGACCTTTCAGCGCGTGCCGGCAGCGGCGGATGCGGCAAGCGCCCTGGCCGCTCGCCCAAGGGCGATGTTTCTTGCTGGTGGGACGACGCTCGTCGATCTAATGAAGATCGATGTACTCACACCGGACACGGTCGTCAGTGTTCGGCGTCTCGGGATGTCGGGCATCGACGTATCCGATGACGGCATCGCGATCGGCGCGACGGTCACCAACAGTCAGCTGGCGTGGCATCCGGTCGTGCGTGATCGTTACCCGGTGCTATCGGAAGCAATCCTGTCGGGCGCCACCACACAGATCCGCAACATGGCGACGGTTGCCGGCAACATCCTGCAGCGGACGCGCTGCCCCTATTTCCGAGACGTGCACGCGTCATGCAACCGCAGACGGCCCGGATCCGGCTGCGATGCGCTCGACGGCTTCAACCGCGTACACGCGGTGCTTGGCGTCAGTGAACACTGCATTGCGACGCATCCATCCGATATGTGCGTGGCCATGGCGGTCCTCGATGCCGACGTTCACACGCTGCGGCCCGACGGCACCACGCGTTCAATTCCGTTTCGCGAGTTCCACTTTGCGCCTGGCGACACACCGCACGTCGAAGTGGCCTTGGCACACGGCGAACTGATCACCCACATCGTCATTCCACATCTGCCGGCGGCCCGGCGCTCGCACTATCTCAAGGTCAGGGACCGCGCGAGTTACGAGTTCGCGCTGGCATCCGCGGCGGTCATCCTCGATCTCGACGGCGACACCATTCGAGTAGCGCGGCTGGGACTGGGCGGAATCGCGACCAAGCCATGGCGCGCGATCGAAGCGGAGCAGATCCTGACGGGCCGCAAAGCGACCGACGACACGTTTCGCGAAGCCGCCGAGATCGCATTGGCGGGAGCGGTCGCACGAGATCACAACCACTTCAAGATCGAACTGGCGAAGCGCACCATCGTGCGCGCGTTTGCCACCGCGAGAGACGCGAACATATGAGCACGACAACAACCGTAGATGTCGTCGGCACCCCTCTGGATCGCGTCGACGGGCGCCTCAAGGTCATGGGTGCCGCCACTTATCCGATCGACGTGATCCTCCCCGGCCTCGTCTACGCCGTTCTGGTGCCGAGCACCGTGCCGAGCGGTCGAATTCGTCACATTACGGTGGACGCGGCCGAGCGCGCACCTGGGGTTCTGGCCGTCATTACACACGTCAATGCGCCGCCGCTGGCGCAAGGGCCAGTCACGGAGATTGGTCCGCAGCCGTTGCCGCCATTCCAGAGCGACGCCGTGCTGCATTATGGTCAGCACGTCGCAATGGTCGTCGCCGAAACGAGGGAGCAGGCGAACGCGGCAGCGGCGCTGGTCGAGGTCACCTATCATCCAGATACGCCGGTTCTCTCCTTCGACGACCCGCGAGCATCTCGGGTTTCCCACGCGTGGACACCCGATTACAAGCGTGGGGACGTTCCCAGCGCCCTAGCGTCAGCCGACGTACAGGTCAGTCACACCTACACTACGGCGGAGAACACGAACAATCCGATTGGCCTGTTCGCCACGGTTGCGGCGTGGGACGGCGATGCGCTCACCGTCCATGACACGACGCAATATCCACACGCTGTGCGCGATTCGCTGGCGGCCGCGTTCGGCATCAATCCAGCCGGCGTGCGGGTGCTGGTGCCGTTCGTCGGCGGCGCATTTGGCGCAGGGCTGCGCGTCTGGCCGCACACGACGCTCGCAGCGCTGGCCGCGCGGGTCACGAGGCGGCCGGTGAAGCTCGTGCTGACGCGCGCCCAGATGTTCACCTCGGTCGGCCATCGGCCCAATACGGTTCAACAGTTGTCGCTCGGGGCGAGTCGTGACGGACAGCTCACCGCCATTGAGCATGTCTCGACCTCGTCGATCGGCATGGCAGACGAGTTGATCAATCTGATCACGTACGGGACCGTCCACGCATACGCGTGCCCCAATGTGTCGACGCGCGCAATCCAGATTCGTCAGAGCATCCCTATACCTGGCTGGATGCGTGCACCCGGAGAAGCCGAAGGCTCCTTCGCAATGGAATCGGCCATCGACGAGCTCTCCTGCGCGTTGGGCATGGATCCCATCGAGCTGCGGGTGAAGAATCACGCCCACGTGCATCCGGCCTCGAGCTTACCGTGGTCGAGCAATGCGCTGCTCGAGTGCTATCAACAGGGTTCCAAACGCTTCGGCTGGTCGGCGCGTATTGCAGAACCTCGGTCGATGCGCAGCGGGGGGCAACTCGTCGGATACGGTGTGGCTCGAGGGGCGCTAGGCGCATATCAGCCCCCGTGCAAAGCGATCGCATCGATACACCGAGATGGAACGGCCTTCGTGCGCAGCGGCGCGACCGATATCGGACCCGGCCCCTACACCGTGATGACGATGCTCGCGGCTGATCGTCTTGGCATGCCGGTCGAACACGTGCGGTTCGGTCTGGGTGACAGCGCCATGCCGCGGGCCCCGCAGGAAGGTGGATCCGGGTTAACCGGCGCACTCGGTAACGCCGTACACGCCACCTGCGTAAGTCTCGTCCGCGCCTTCGTGAATCTTGTCAATGACGACGAGGGGTCACCACTCAAAGGGTGTCGTTTGGAAGGCATCACCGTTCGCAACGGAGGCATCCAGATCACCGACGATCCGGCCCGCTTTGAAACGTACGCCGACATCCTTACGCGGCATGGTCTGGACGAGCTGACAACTGAGGGCGAGAGTGCGCCGCCCGGTGAGACCTCGTCGGCCACAATGATCGTCCAGTCCGGCCGCTTCATTCCGTTCACGCCGCCGTCAACGGGCGCCCGCGCGCACGCCGGCGGATACGCCGCCCACTTCGTCGAGGTTCACGTCGATCCGGATCTCGGCACGGTGCGTGTCGCGCGAGTCGTGTCGGCCATCGATGGTGGCCGGATTCTCAACCCAAAGACAGCCCGTAGTCAGATCATCGGCGGCATCGCCATGGGAATCGGCATGGCGCTGCTGGAGGAAACTGTGTTGGATCGTACCGGCCGTCTGGCGACCACGTCGCTGGCCGAGTATGTCGTCGCAGCGAACGCGGACGTGCGCGATGTGGACGTGCTGTTCGTCGGAGAACCTGATTCGATGACCCCTCTTGGAACAAAGGGCGTCGGGGAGCTCGCCATCACGGGAATGGCGGCTGCGATCGCGAATGCGGTCTATCACGCGACCGGAACGCGGGTCCGCTCGTTGCCGATCTCGATCGAGAAGGTGCTCGGACAGGAGTCGGGTTCGTCGCTCGAGGCGGTCCCCGCAACAACCGCGCGCGCTTAGCTGCCCGTTGTGCAGAGTCGCCGTCGCTGACGAATTAACAAACGAGCGTGGTCGGTAACGTGACCCAGCCACTCGTGGCCGCGATCACGGGTGGCACGCCGCGGATCACGCTGCATCGGTCATCACCGTTTGTAGTCATGATGGAGGGTCCTATGAAATGGCTCGCTTTCTTGCTGGTCACCGGTGCAACGCTGGGCGGCGCGCTCACATTCACGGCCCCTGCATCTGGACAGGCTGATAAACAGGCCCCAATCTTCGTGACCAAGATTCCTCCCGGATACCGCGACTGGAAGCTGATCTCGGTCGCCCACGAAGAGGGAAACCTCAACAGTCTCGGGGCGGTCCTGGGCAACGACGTGGCGATCAAAGCCTACCGCGAAGCGAAGCTTCCGTTCCCGGACGGCGCAATCATCGCCGCTTTACACTGGAGTCACGTCTCGTCGGAGGAAAACAACCAAGTTTTTGGCCGTTCCCAATCCTTCGTTGCCGGGCCGTCCACGAACGTTCAGTTCATGGTCAAGGACGCCAAGAAGTACGCCACGACCGGAGGCTGGGGGTTCGCTCATTTCAACAAAGACGGCACACCTGGCGACGAGGCCTTGCTCAAAACATGCTCTCCCTGCCACGCTAAGGCTTCTCGCGACTTTGTCTTCACCCAATACGCACCTTCATATTGAGAATCACAGTTCACGAGCTCAGACGTGGAGCGCGATGTGCACGCGCATTGATCTTTCCGTTCGTTGTGAGAGCGCTCAGTGGTCACGTCGTGCGCCACGAAGGCCGACTCGCTTCCGATCTCGCGATGTTGATGGCGCGTTCCAAGCTGCGGTCTACGCCGACGCACTGAGCGTTAGGCCCCCCACCGGGCCGAGGGCGGGATCTTTGACGGTTTTCGGGCCGCGCATGCGTACCGGGGGATGGCAGCGGCGAGGAACGCTCGCAGGCGCTTCGCCGAATGCCGCCCTGAGCCTGCGCTCGCTGGGCGTCCACCATCGGCCACTACGTGAAGGAGTACGCATGTCTACGATCCATATGCACCAGACAACAACCTCGACGCCCGAGCAGTTTCTCGCCGCACTCATCGACTTCGGACCGGGCCGTTCGAAGCTCTTTGGCAACAGCGCGGACGAATACCTCAAGGTTCATCACCGCGGTTCCTCTGACGCCGATGTTACGGAGGGCTCGGGCGGCACCTGGGAACGCCTCCATTACGACTGGTCCGATCGCAACCGCGTGGTCATGACGACCACCGACTCGAATCTATGGGGTGGTCGCTCGGGCCGCATCTACAACTTCACGCGGCGGCCCGATGGAACGACCGATGTGGACGCCGTGGTGATACGCGACGGCAAGAACCTCAAAGGACGGGCGCTCGGGCTCGTGCTCGGGACAGTCGGCAAGGGTGTGTTGGAA
>JBKPCD010000053.1:0-7871 GCA_046727175.1 Acidobacteriota bacterium
ACTGGAGGCAGATGAGGTAACGTGTAGCCTGCGGTGCTGGCCATCGCAGAAACCATCCAGCGTGACTGCAGCAGTTTCGGGAGTGTCGGCATCCAGCTCATCGAACAGGCTCCTTGCCCGGTTGCCTCACGACGAATATCAACGGCTGCGGCAGGATCTCGAACCCATCACGGTTCATTCGAAACGCATCCTGTTGAAACCACAAGAGTTGTCGGGGACGGTCTACTTTCTGGAAGGAGGCGTGTGTTCGCTCACCCAGGCAACCGCCGACGGGCAGGTCGCCGGTGTCGGAGTCGTTGGCAACGAGGGCCTCATCGGCATGACCGAGTTCGGGGGTGACCCTGAATCCGGCGTGACCGCGATCGTCGAAATCGCCGACGGTGATGCCCTGGCGATGGACGTCAGGGCATTTCGACGCGAACTCGAGCGTCGAACGAACTTCAGCGATCTCGTTCACCGCTATGCGCGGGCGTTCACGTGCGCGCTCATGCAGTCGATCACCTGCAACGCGCTGCACTCGATAGAGAGACGTTGCGCGAGATGCCTGCTCGATATCCGCGATCGGGTTGGCCGTAGCGAGCTGCCAGTGACGCACGACACGCTGGCAGAAATGCTGGGCGTCCGTCGTGCATCAATCACACTTGCCGCCGGCGCGCTGCAGCGCGCGCACCTCATCGATCACAGCCACAAGCGCATCGCCATCACCGATTCGGCGGGACTGGAGGCGATGTCCTGCGAGTGTTACGCGGCAGTCAAACGGCACTACGACCGATTGTTCGTCTGACCGCGCGTCCTCTTCTCGATCCGGCGTTCCAACCCAGCAGTGAAGGAAGTGCCGTGGTTGCTTTCATCGGCTACGAGGGACTGCACGGTAAACTCAGCGCAAATTATTGCGCGACCGGTCCTGAGACCCTCGCCTCGTACGGTTTCGTACGGATTCGGTCGACAGCCCGATCAAAAGTTGTCCTCATCAGTAAGAGCGGCGCGCTCCGATCCTGAATCAGCCAGTGTGCAACATATTTCGCTGGAGGAGGGGTGCCATGGCCCACCTTTCACCCAGACTCACTGCGAACCCGGCAAGCGTTCCTCCGAACCGGGTTCCCGAGGAGATCCTTCGGCGCGCGCAGTGCGAGTTCCTCGAGATGCCGGGCCTGCGATTGACGGAGCCGCAAGCCCGCCGGTTGTGGGATCTGGACGCACCCACGTGTTCGGCGCTGCTTGCGGCGCTTGTCGACGCGAAATTTCTGTTTCGCACGCGCGACGGCGCATTCATGCGCGTCGAGCACGCCACGCGCGCGAACACGCTGCCGTCACCGAAGGGAATCACCGCGGCCTGAAAATTGTTCGACGACCCCGCGCGGTAGAGTGACGTCGGAGGTTTACCGCGAATATCGTGCTGATCGGCCCGCCCGGTTCGGGCAAGGGCACCCAGGCCGTACGAATTGCCGAACGGCTCTCCATTCCTCACATCTCGACCGGCGACGTTCTGCGCGCAGCGGTGCGCGCGAAGTCGCCGCTCGGCCGCCGGGTCGCCGACAGGATCGCCGCGGGTGCGCTGGTTAGCGACGCGCTCGTCACCGAGCTGGTGCGCGAGCGGCTGGCCGCCGGCAACGCGACGCGCGGCTTCGTGCTGGACGGCTTTCCACGGACCCGATCGCAGGCCGAAGCGCTCGACACGATGGTGCTCCCTTCGTCGCTGATCGTCGTGCTGATCGAGGTTGCCGACGAGGCGATCGTCCGACGTCTGTCGACCAGGCGGGTGTGCGATGCGTGTGCGATCACGCAGTCAGTCTCCGAGGACGCAAGTGCGGACAAGGAGGCCTGTCCGTATTGCGGCGGCACGTTGGTACGACGCGCCGATGACGATCCGGAAACGGTCCGCCGACGTCTCGAGACGTACGCGGAAGAGACCGGGCCCGTCGTCGAGTTCTATCGCGGCCGGCCAAGGTTCGCCTCGATCGACGGGCTGCGACATGTTGATCGGGTAACGGCTGCGCTGCAGGCCTACCTCGAGACCGCACGAGTGCGCTCCTGACGCCGCTTGACACGGAAGACAACGCGCGAATATATTCGCTTGTGGCGAAAAAATTCGCCACGCATCAAATGGGTCCAGCGAGCTCATGCGTAAGACGACGCACATCCATCTCACCCGCCGCGAAAACCAGATTATGGAGATCCTGTATCGGCGGCGTCGTGCCACTGTAGAGGAGATCCGCTCCGAGCTGCCCGATGCGTCGAGCCCGTCCAGCGTGCGCAAGCTGCTCGACATCATGATCGAACGCGGCCTGCTCAGTCGTGAGTACGATGGACCACGGTACGTGTATTTCCCCGCGGTCAAACCCGAAGCGGCGAGTCGATCCGCGCTGCGGCAGCTGGTGCGCACGTTCTTCGGCAATTCGACGGGGTCGGCGATGGCCACGCTGCTGGACATGTCCACGCCGTTGTCGGCGGCGGAATACCGGCGTCTGCGCAGCCTGCTGAAACGCGCCCGCGATCAGGGAGATGAGCGATGAGTACCTTTCTTCTCGATGCGGCCACCTCGCCGGCGTCGTCGATAGTCGTGAAAGTGTCCCTGCTGATCGCCGTCGCGGGAATCGTGCAAGCGGCGCTGCGCCGCTGGACCTCGGCGGCGACCCGTCACATCGTGTGGACCTTTGCCATCGTCGGCATCCTGCTTCTTCCGGTGCTCTCGTTTTCGTTGCCGCGTTGGGTATTCGGCGTTCAGATCGTAGCAAAAGACGCTGATTCAGCGCCCATCGTGCATCGCGTCGTCGAAACTGCGGGGCACCACGCAGTTGCTTCGCCACCCAACGTGAGGTCAGCGACGCTCGAACCTGTGACATCCGTGGTCGATCGATTCAGTGTTTCGTGGCCGACCGCAGTTGCTGCTCTTTACGCATCGGGCGTCTTCGTCGTGCTGATTGCGCTCGTGCTTCACCAGTGGAGCGCCCGTCGCTGCACCCGCATGGCGACCGACGTTCACGATTCAGAGTGGATCGGGCTCCTCCGGGAGAGCGCGAACTGCATGGGCGTCAGGTACGCTGTGCGGCTGCTTCGCAGTCGCGACCGGACGATGCCGATGGCGGTCGGGACACACCATCCGGCTATCGTGATTCCGTCGATCGCCGAAACATGGGGCGCCGATCGGCGTCGTGCCGTGATCCTGCACGAACTGGCTCACATCGCGCGGCGCGACTGTCTCACACAGTCGCTCGCGTTTGCCGCGTGCGCGGTGTACTGGTTCCATCCAGCGGTGTGGTGGGTCGCGCGTCGGTTGCGCATCGAGCGCGAGCTGGCCTGTGATGATCGCGTGATTGCGGCCGGCACTCAGCCTCGCGAGTACGCCGGACATCTGCTCGAGATCGCGTACTCCTTTGGCGGCAATCGGATGTCGGCGCTCGCGGTCAGCATGGCTCGTCGGCAACAGCTCGAAACCCGGCTGCTCGCAGCGCTCGATTCTGCGCGCAATCGCGCCATTCCGGCCCGCCGCGCCTTCGTTTCTGGCGCGGCGCTTGCTGCCACCTGCGTAGTCGCACTTGCTGTTGCGACGCCGACGCCGGTTGCGGCTGGCGGCGACGTCGACAGAACGCCCCTGATGCTTCAACCGACGGCGGAGGAATCCAGCGAAGCCGCGCGTCCGATCATGCGCCTTCTGACCGACCTGCGTTCGGCGGCGTGGAGCTTCGCGCGCAGCGTAGCGGACGCCATCGGCGTCCCGCAGGACAATCTGCCCGGCACGTGGGAGATGCGTCCCACGGAAAAGACGGGAGTCCTCCATCTGCGTCTGGCAGAACTGAACTCTTCTTCGGGATCGAACGTTCCGATCGACCAGTTCGAGGGTCTGACCGCCGCGCACCTCACTGGTCCGGGAGGGCCGATTCAGTTCAGGCTCCGGCGCGATGCAGGCACCTTTAGTTTCGAGGGTGTTCTCCGCAATGGCGTCGCCGCCGGCACGTTTTCCTTCACCCCCGATCCAAGTTTCACGGCAGAGCTCGCGAAACGAGGCTTCGCCAGGCCGACGGCACGCGAGCAGTATCAGCTGGCGCGTCACGACATCGGATTCGCGTTCGTGGACGAGTTGAACAAGCAGGGTTATTCGAAACTGGAAACCTCCGGGCTGGTTCGCGCTGGTGAACACGGCGTGCAGGTCACCTATCTCCGCGAAATGGGAATGCTCGGGTACCGTCTCGGCTCGCTCGATTCGTTGATCACCCTGCGCGATCACGGAATTACTCCCGACTACGTCCGTGAGCTCGCTGGCCTCGGGTACACGGGGCTTGCTGCCGACGATCTTCGTCGCGCACGCGATCATGGGATCACGCCTGACTACGTCCGAGGCATGCGGGATGCCGGCTACAGCTCGCTCCCCATGGAGGACTTGATCACCACGCGCGATCACGGCATCACGCCCGAGTTCGTCCGCGAATTGGGCGACGCGGGTTACAGGAAAGTGCCTCTGGAGCAGCTCATTCGCGTCCGTGATCACGGCGTCGTCCCCGAATACGTGCGGGCCATGCGTCAGCTCGGCTTCGCCGCGCCGCTCGACGACCTGGTTCGTGTACGCGACCACGGCGTCACTGCGGACTTCGTCCGTGACATGAGTGCGCTCGGCTACACTGGGCTGACGCTGGATACGCTCGTTCGAATCCGGGATCACGGCGTCACGCCGGATTACGCGCGCGACTTGAAGACTCTCGGGTACGACCGGCTCACCGTGGACGACCTCGTGACGCTGCGCGACCACGGTCTGACGGTGGATCGGATCCGCGCCGCTAACGCACGCGCCGGCACGCGGCTACCCATCGACATGCTGAAATCACTCGCCGCTGGCGGGATGCGCTGACACGCCGGGATCACCCGCCCGGCGCTGCGGCCGTCGCGTCGGCCGGGAGCCGTCTCGCGGAGCGCCGCGATGCGGTAAGCTCTGGCGAGCCGTGCCCGACTCGAAACTCGCGATCGACGAGCGTGATGAGGGGGACGTCACCGTCCTGACCCTGACGGGCGAAATCACCCTTGACGATGGCGATCTGTCGTTTCGGCGGCACATTCACGATCTGCTCGACCGCGGCCGGACGAAGATCGTGGTGGATCTCGGAAACGTGACCTACATCGACAGCTCCGGCGTCGGGATGATGGCTGCCAAGCTCAAGACGGTGCGAGAAAGGGGCGGAGATCTGCGGTTGGCCCGCATCTCGAGGCGGAGCCAGCGGCTCCTCGGGATGATGAAGCTCCTGATCGCTTTCGAGACGTTCGACGACGAGGCAGCGGCGGTGCGGAGCTTCGCCTGGCGATAGCCCAGCGCAACTGAGAGTGGTCAGCCGGTGGCATGGTCGACGGCCGCTCCCGCACATCTCCTTCCCAGAAACGACCACTCGACGGCGGCAGCCGCGTGAAAACACGTGGAAGCAACGTGCGCGCAACGGGTATCTGCCAGGCGGCTGAAAAAGGCGCGTCGAGGTGGTCCGATGACGAAATCGCCTGGCGTTCGGCGATCTCGCGATTGGACTCATGGCGGTACGGTCATTGCTGAACCGAATCGGCCGACAGGAGCAGCGATGGGCATCCGCAAAGAGATTCAGTACTCGGTCCGAACGTTCGCACGAACGCCGTTGCTGGCGGCGGCGATTCTCCTGTCGCTTGCGCTGGGGATCGGTGCCAACACCGCGGTTTTCAGCCTCGTCAATGCGCTGATGTTCCGTGCGTTGCCAGTTCGGGATCCATCGACGCTGTTCCAGGTGCTGCACAGCGGGGACGGCGGATCATTCGACAGCTCCACCTACGGACTCTACGCACATTTGAAACAGCACGCGAAGACAGTCGCTGGTCTGCTCCAGGTCAACGCCACGACGCTGAAGGTGGTGATCGACGGTCACGCAGATGTCGTCCCCGGCCAGCAGGTGACTGGCGATTACTTCAACGTCCTTGGCGTGGAGCCCCTGTTCGGCACCGTGATAGAGCCGACCGACGAGCGCGGCTCGGCTCGGAACCACGTCGCCGTTCTCGGTCACGGATACTGGGTTCGCCGTTTCGGTAGCCGTCCCGATGTACTCGGTCGAACGATCACGATCGATCGGATCCCGCACACGATCGTCGGCGTGACGCGCCCAGAGTTCTTCGGCCTGCAGGCCGGACGGCGTGTCGACGTGACCGTCCCGATCGATGGGACTGACGATCGCGATTTCTGGAAATCGCGGGCGCTGCTGGTCAGAGTTTCGCCTGATGCCTCGCGCCGTGCCGTCGTCGCCGATCTGAATACGCTGTTCGTGCAGTATCTCGCTGCGAGTCAGCGTCTCTCGGATCGAGCGCGCGCACACAGTTTCAAACGGCTGGACCTCGCTGACGTGTCGTCGGGTCTCTCGGAGTTTCGCGATCGATACGGCAAACCTGTGACAACGCTGCTCGCCATTGTCGCTGTCCTCTTGTTGCTCGCGTGTGCGAATCTCGCAAGTCTGTTCCTGGCGCGGGCGGCGGTCCGGCAGCGGGACCTTGCTGTCTGCCTTGCGCTCGGCGCGGGCCGCGCGCGTGTCGCGCGGCAGCTTCTGTTCGACACGCTTCTCATCTCAATCGTGGGTGGAGCGCTCGGCGTTCTGGTGGCGTGGTGGGGTGTCGACTTGTTAATTGGGTTCCTGCCGGATGTGGCACCGGGCGATCTACGCATCCGTCCGGATACCAACATGCTGATTTTCACGCTCACGGCGTCGACGGTGACCGGTCTCGCGATCGGGATCGCCCCCGTGTGGCTTGCGGGGAAGGTCGACTTTCGTCAGATGATCGCCGGCGGACGCACGGCGGCACTCGGCGCCGGCGCATTCAAGGCGCTGATTGTCGTGCAGGTCGCGCTGTCGACGATACTGGTCGTTGCGGCGACGCTCTTCACGGCCACCCTGAGCAGTCTGAAATCGCAGCCGCTGGGGTTCGTCGCCGACGGCGTCCTGCTGCTGACGCTCGATGCGAGTGGAACCGGTTTCGAGCACGAGCGGCTCGCCAGGCTTCAGCGGCAGATCCTCGAGAAGCTCCATGGCCTGCCTGGTGTGACGCACGCGACGTTCACCACGATCCCGCCGCTCAGCTCGAACGAGGACGGCAAACCGTTCTCGATCCCTGGTGTCACGTTGCCTGCGCCGGAGGACGGTGTGATGCAGGTGAACACGGTAGGCCCCGAGTTCTTCGAGACGTTTGGTGTGCGCATCCTGAACGGCCGTGGCATCGATGCGTCGGATGGATCGTCGACGCCGCAAGTGGCGGTGGTCAGCGAGAGCGTGGCGCGACACTACTTTCCCGGGGTCAATCCAGTTGGACGCCGCATCGACGTGGGTCGCGGACGAACAGGCGGACAGATTGAGATCGTCGGGGTGGCGGCGGACGCCAGATACAAGGACGTCCGGACGCCGACACCACGCATGATCTACGTTTCTGCGTTTCAGCGATCGCCGGAAGAGCAGGTCGTGTTCGCACTTCGCGCAGCAGGCAATCTGGGCGGTCTCGCGCGTTCCGCTCAGCGCGAACTTCTCAGCCTCGCGCCGGCAATCCCAACGACCGACGTGAAGACGCTCGTCCGCCAGCGCGACGAACGGCTCGTCAACGAGCGGTTGCTGGCGTTCCTGTCTCTCTGTTTCGGTGCGTTTGCGCTCGTGCTTGCGTCAATCGGCGTCTACGGTACCCTGGCGTACTCCGTCACGCAGCGTGCGCCGGAGCTCGGCCTGCGCATCGCGCTCGGTGCGAGTCGCGCACAACTGCTGTTGCTCATAGCGCGCGAAATCCTGACCCTGCTCGTCGTTGCCATCCTGCTCGGCGTGACGGCGGCCTTCGTCACGAGCTCTGTCCTTTCGAGTCTGCTCTTTGGTGTCCGGCCCACCGAGCCATGGGTGTAC
>JBKPCD010000054.1:0-23324 GCA_046727175.1 Acidobacteriota bacterium
TCGGTATCCTGACGGCAATCGGGTGATCAGCGACGACTTTGATCGCTTGTTGTATTCCGCGCTGGCGCGTTTTTCACGTACTTGTCGAGCCAGTTCACCATCTCGGCAATGACGTTATCCGCGGGACTGCGTCCCCCGGACCCCCTCACGCAGTCGCTCGCGGGGGCCCCTTGGCCCCGCTCCGCTCCTGCGGCTCACTCGCTTCGCTCGTTCGCTCGCTTTACCGCGTTCGGTATCCTGACGGCAATCGGGTGATCAGCGACGACTTTGATCGCTTGTTGTATTCCGCGCTGGCGCGTTTTTCACGTACTTGTCGAGCCAGTTCACCATCTCGGCAATGACATGGAAGTTCGATTCGCGCGCTGAATACCCATGGGCTTCGTGCGGCAGTGTGACGTAACGGACCGTCGCGCCGTGGCCCTTCAAGGCCATGTAGAGGCGCTCCGATTGAATCGGGAACGTGCCCGAGTTGTCGTCTGCCTCGCCGTGGATGAGCAGGATCGGCTCATTGATTTTGTGCGCATTCCAGAACGGCGACATCTTCGCATAGATTTCGGGAATCTCCCACAACGTACGCGTCTCGCTCTGGAAGCCGAACGGCGTCAGCGTCCGATTGTATGCGCCGCTGCGCGCGATGCCAGCTGCAAAAAGATCGGAATGCGCGAGCAGGTTGGCAGTCATGAACGCGCCGTAGCTATGGCCGCCCACGCCGATCCGCTGTCGATCCGCAATGCCCATATCCACCGCCTTGTCGATCGCGGCTTGCGCGCTCGCAACCAGTTGCTCGACATACGTGTCGTTCGCGGTTTCACCGGGGCCGACGATTGGCATCGACGGACCATCGAAGATCGCGTAGCCCTGCGTCAGGAGCAGCAAATGGGATGCGCCGGTGACGCTCGTGAAGCGGTTCGGCGATCCTGTCACCTGGCCGGCGGCATCTGCATCGACGAACTCGCGCGGATACGCCCACACGAGCATCGGGAGCCGCTCGCCTTGCTTGTGTCCCGGAGGCGTGTAAATCGTGCCGCTCAACTGCACGCCGTCCTTGCGCTTGTAGGTGACGAACACACGCTCGGCGGCAGTGATCTGTGGATGCGGATCCTTGAAGTCGGTGACCTGCCGCCTCGTGCCCGACTTGAGATCACGGACAACGTAGTTGGGTGGCTGCATCCGCGTCTCGTAGCGCGTGAGGACCTGGGCGGCGTTGTCGTCGAGAAGGCTGACCACCATCTCGTAGCTCGTTCCGTCGCTTCGAAATAACCGATCGGTCGCCAACGTCTTCAGGTTCAGGCGATCGAAAAACGGCCGGTCCCCTTCAGATGAAGCGCCCTGACCAGTCAGATAAATCGAATCACCAACCTGCAAGACCGTGCTCTTGCCCGGGTGCAGCATCGGGACGCCGGGATTCGAGTAGGAGTCCTGCTGTTTGCGATCCCAGAGTTTTCGCGGCTCGCTCCAGTTCGCGGTCAGCAGCCACGTTCGCGTCGTCCGTGTCGCGCGATCGTTTTCGGTCAGCAGGATGGTGCCGTGGTCCGTCCAGCTCGCGCCGCCGTAGCGATACTCCGTCTTTGACACCTCGGCCGGCTCGCCGCTGAACGGCGCCTTCAATGTCATGACTCGATCGCGATGAGGCACCTTGTTCTTGATGTCCCCGTTGTCGAGCGCCTCGACCCACACGAGCGTCGCCGGTTCGCTCGGATTCCACCGATAGGATCGCGGCCCTGTCATGACGCCATTGATCGGCACGACGTCTGCCATCGGGACGTCGGCGATCGACCGTGCTCTCTCGCCTTTACGTGTCCAGACCTCGACGTCCTTCGGGAAATCCGAATACGGCAGCAGATGCGAGAACGGCCGCTTCACGATCTCCACGAGCAGATATTGGGCGTCGGGAGACACGCTGACCTTCGCGATCATCCCCGGCTTGCCGATTGGCGTACCCCGCAACGTGGCAGCGTCGACGAACCCAAGCTGGCTCGTGAAGTAGTACTCGAACAGGTTCTCGTCATGCGCACTCGTCAGCATGTCTTCGTACGTGCGTACCGGTCCGGGCTTGCCGTAGTTCTCCTGGATGTTGGGACCGGTCGGCGCGCTCGGTTCCGCAGGCGTCTCGCCGCGCCCGCTCGGAACGAACCCGCAAACGAGACCGGAGCTGTCATCAAGCCAATCGCAGTCCCCGTTGAGGCCGTTGATCGGCGTATCGACCATACGGATCTGTCCGGTCGCCACATCGGCGACATAGAGATCGATGCGCGTCTCTGTCGTGTTCGTGAACGACAGGCGCTTGCCGTCGGGTGAGAACGTGACGGCCGCGATACGCGCGTTGACAGGCAGCGTCAGCTTGCGCTCGGCCGGGCGTGCGCCAGTGCCGATCGCACGGAGGGTGATGCTCGTCCCGCCCGGCTGACGATGAGGACCGTTGTTGCGCGGGTTGATTCGCAAACCGGCGAGTCGCAGCATCGGCTGGGCCAGTTCGGCGATTGGCGGCATGTTCCGTCGCGCGATCGCCGCCATCGTGTCGCGCGTCGGGCTGACGACAACCGTCGGGATCGGTTCGGCGTCGAGGATGTCGACGATGGCTTTCGCCGGCGTGAGATATCCCGTCGTTGTTGGGCCTTGTGCGAGCAGACCCGCTGTAGCGAGGGTGGCTGTGAACAGAGCAAGCGTTGTTCTGCGCATTTGAGCCTCTCGAATCGCGAGTACCATGTGGCGTTGCGTCAGCATTTCTCAATGCGCTTGGGGCCCCACCCCCAAGCGCCTACGCGCTTCGCGCGACGGCCTTCGGCCTTGCCGGCCGCCGCCGAACTATCGCGGCGACCGGCCTGGCGCGCTCAATCGAGGACTAGTGAACTAACGAACGCCAAACCCCGAACACCGAGCGTCCGCGAGCTACCGACCCACCGAGCTACCGCGCTACGAATCCCGAATCCCGAACCCCGGCTGCGGCTCGAGCGACCCACCGAGGTGCCGAACGACCGAGCCACCGACAAGCGTCAGTATGCCACCACGGCATCGTTGCCCCCTCGGGCTGCGTTCGTCGAATCAATCGCGCCATTTCCTTCAGCCGTTCCGCGGGCGTCACGGGTCCGCTTCAGCAGCGCGGCTTGGTGCGGGTTCTCCGTTTTCTTCATCTAGAGCTCGAGATCGTGCGTCGAATCAAATAATCCAGCGCGTCAATGTTCTGAATCAGTCGTGACCCTCAGGGCTTTTCGATCGGACGTGGTTGATCTTCATGCCGAGGTTGCTCCCCATCTGTCCCGGGCCGCGAAACACCTCAAGCTGCTCGGTCGCGCGATATACGAACCGGGAGACGACTTGCAAGTCAGCGAGCGTACCACACGGCTCGGGCGCAGCAACGTTTCACTTCGCTCGATGGCGTGCGTGTTGCATACGTGACGCAGACAATCACTGACGCGGAGGACGAGCCATGGGACTGATGAGGCATAGACCAAAACTCAAGAAGCTGCGCGACCAGACGATCGTCATCACGGGCGCCTCAAGCGGGATTGGGCTGACGACGGCGCGAATGGCGGCACAGCGGGGCGCAAGGGTCGTGATGAGCTCGCGCAACGAGGACGACCTTCGGCGCGCCTGTGACGAGATTCGAGCGCAGGGCGGGCGCGCCACGTACGTCGTGGCGGACGTCGCCGATCCTCAGGCGGTCGACAACATCGCCGACGTCGCGACGCGCGAATTCGGCGGTTTCGAGACGTGGGTGAACAACGCAGGCGTCTCGATCTTCGGGAAGCTCACCGAGATGCCGCTCGAAGACAAGCGGCGCCTGTTCGATACGAACTTCTGGGGCGTCGTGCATGGGTGTCGCACCGCACTCCGCCAGCTGCGCCGCACCGGTGGGGCAATCATCAACATCGGCAGCATCGTGTCCGATCGGGCCGTTCCGCTCCAGGGGATGTATTCGGCGTCGAAGCACGCGGTCCAGGGTTACACGGATGCGCTTCGAATGGAGATCGAGCACGATCGCATCCCTGTTTCCGTGACGCTCGTCAAGCCGGCGGCGACGAACACACCGTACCTCGACCACGCACGCAACTACATGGACGAAGCGCCGTCGTTCCCTCCGCCGGTGTATGAGCCCGAGATCGTAGCCGACGCAATCCTCCGATGCGCCCAGAAACGCGTTCGCGAGATAACCGTCGGCAGCGGCGGACGCATGATGGCCGTCATGGGCATCGTCGCCCCACGTACGAGCGATCTGTACATGGAGCGAATGATGTTCCAAATGCAGAAGGACCCCGACCGAGCGCCGATCACCGACGACAACTTGTACCAGCCGGGACGCGACGGCCGCAGTCACGGGCCGTACCGCGGGCGCGTCATCCAGTCGAGCGCGTACACGAAAGCGATGCTCTCCGACGTGACGCGTGTGCTGCCGTTCGTCGCGGCGGGAGTGGTGTTCGCGGCGGGCGTCAGGCGCTTGCAGGGGCATCACGACCGTGCAGCGTGACCCCGTTGACCGACAGGCATCACAGGAGATCAGGATAATAGGAGCCATTTTTTTCAATCAAATACTCCTGATCTCCTGATCTCCTGGTTCATGGTCACGAGCGTTGTAACCGGGGCCGTGCGCGCGGAAAGCGGAGACACACATACAATGGCCGCCATCATGCGCGTGCTCGGCGCGATGGTGGCGTCGGTTCTGACGCTCGTTGCCTTTTCTCCCCCCCAACGCCGATCGGAGCCCTTTGTGCCGATCGGCGTGTGGTACGGCGGCGGGACCGTGCGCGCGCCGATGCTCGTACGGAACCCGGCGCCGGAACGCGACTCGTGGCGACGCGATCTCGAGACGATTCGCAGGCTCGGATTCAACAGCGTGAAGGCATGGGTCGACTGGGCCTCGTCTGAACCTGAGCGTGGCGCCTACCGGTTCGATGCGCTGGACCAACTCCTCTCGTTAGCCGATGACGTCGGGCTCAAGGTCATCGTGCAGCTCTACACCGACTCGGCGCCGGACTGGGTCGGGCGTCGCTACCTGGACGCGAGCTTCGTCACCGATCAAGGCGCGAAGATTGGATCCCAGGCCGCGCCCGGGTTCTGCCTGGATCATCCGGGCGTCCGCGCGGATGTTGCCGCGTTCATTGGTGCCGTCGCCGCGCGAGCGGCGCCGCACGCATCGTTCCACGCGCTCGACGTCTGGAGCGAACCGCACATCGTCAACTGGGTCTGGTTCAACACGCCCGTCGAGTTCTGTTACTGCACGCACACGCAGCGGCGTTTCCGCGAGTGGCTGAAGAATCGCTACGGGACGCTCGACGCGCTCGCACGTGCCTGGTATCGAACGTTCACATCCTGGGACGAGCCCGAGCCACCGCGATACGGCACGATTCTCTCCTACACGGACCTCATTGACTGGAAGACGTTCGTCGCGGTCAAGCTGCGCGAGGATCTCGAGTTCAAAGCCACGGCGTCGGCGCCACGCGGACCACGGCAGGTGAGCAGCCATTCCGATGCGCCCGCAATCATGCTGAGCCCGTTGTCCGGGTACGGCAATCCGGACGATTGGTGGATGACGTCTGCAGTCGATCACTACGGCACTTCCATTTATCCGAAACACGCTGCCTCGGCAACACCGTGGTCACCTGTTCGTCTGACGTCTGCGCTGGACGGCATTCGATCGGCCGGACGCGACAAAGGCTGGTGGATCGGGGAGCTGCAGGCCGGCCAGGGAGCGACCGGTGTTCGCGTCGCCGCGCCAGTGACGGCGGCGGACCTTCGATTGTGGGGATGGGCGGCTCTGTCGCGCGGCGCTCGCGCGATCAGCTACTACGCCTGGTATCCCATGAGCTCAGGCTATGAATCGAATGGGTACGGAATGATCGAGCTCGATGGGACGATCACCGATCGCGCCAAGGCTGCCGGTGAACTGGCGGGAATCATCTCCCGGAACGCCGCCCTTTTCGCGCCGCTTCGCCCGCGTCCGTCGCGCGTGGCCATCCTCTACAACCGCCTTTCGTACATGGTTGGCGGCAACACGGTTGCTCCGGGGAACGCCGTTCGCAATTCGATGGTTGGCTTCTACCGCGCGATGTTCGAACGCAACATCCAGACCGATTTCATTCATCCCGACGAGATCGTTACGGGTCTGGCGTCCAGGTACGACCTCGTGTTCCTCGGGTATCCCCTCATGCTGCCGCAGGCGGTTGCCGACGCGCTGAAGGCGTACGTTCGGGGCGGCGGCACTGTGATGAGCGAGGCGCGGCCTGCGTGGAACGACGAGCGCGGCCTCGCCAACGCTCGAATTCCTGGCGCGGGTCTCGACGAGATGTTTGGCGCAAGGGAAAAACTTCTGCGGTCAGCAGAGACCGTCACGATGGTTGGGGAGCGCGATCTCCAGGGCCCGCTCGCACCGCTTGCGGGCAAATCGATCCCGGCGACCGGATTCGCGGAACATCTCGACGTGACGAATCGATCCTCACAGATCGTCGCACGATTCAGTCGCGATGACGACGCTCCGTCGGATCCCGCCATCGTGATCTCGAAGTACGGTGCGGGACGCGCGATCCTCATCGGCAGCTTTCCCGCGGCAGCCTTCGAGCAGGATCCTGAGAAGGCGCGCGCCAGCGGCGACCTCCTCGTCCATTTGACGACGCTTGCCGGCATCTCGCCGGAGATTCGCATCGACCGCGCACAAGGTCTCGTCGAGGCCCGCTTCCTCGAGTCGTCGGACGCGCTGCTGCTCATCGCCATCAACCACGCGGAGACGCAGCAGAAGGTCACGATGACGTTCACGCCAGACGTTCCCGAGGCGATCTGGCAGAACATGGAAACCGGCGCCTCGGTTCATTTCGTCGCGGGTTCGAACGGGCCGACATACACGCATGCGTTCGCAGCGCGAGATGTGTTGGTGTTGATGATCAAGAAAGCACTCCGGTAAAGGGAAAGGCAAAAGGGAAAGGGAAAAGGAAAAAGGAAAAAGGAAATACCTCCTTCGTGTTCTTCGTTCTCCCTTTTCCCTTGTCCCTTCTCCCTTGTCCCTTTTCCGTTGTCCCTTACCGCGCGCGAGCCTTCAGTTCTTCGGTCCAGTTCAGGACGACGCGGACTTGCGTCGCTGCTGACGATCCGGTCTGAATCTGACCGCTCGTTCCAACTCCCAGGATCCGGCCATCAGGCATGATGTCGTAGGGCCGCGGGCTCGCTGGATCGGCGATGCCGAATCCACGCGGAACGGCAACTGGATTAGTGAACGCGAACGTGGGTTGAGTCGTCACGCCGACCACCATGAACTGCCCTGGCGCTGGCACGAAGAACAGCTCCTTCCCATCGCGCGACCAGATGGACCGTCCGCCTCGGGCAGTCTGATGCTTCGTCCCGTTCGGCGGAAACGGCTCCACGAAGGTCGTCGCTTCGCCGCCGCCCTTTTCTCCGACCTGGTAGGCGACCCATTTACCATCGGGCGAGAATACGCCATCGGTTGGAAGAGCTGTCGACGTCACCTCGTCGAATCGCGCGGTCTTGCGATCGCCGACCGAGAGCGTCCAGAGCGAGATGGCTGCACCCTTTGTGATGCTGAACAGCACGACGTCGCTAACCGGCGACCACTCCTCGGGCACGTCCCCTCGCCTGTTCCGGGCTCATGTACGAGGCGGTGCCGAGAATGACCCCGATCCGCGTTAGCGCCGGACTCGTGATCGTCGGCGACGCCGCCACATCGCTGCCGCTGATCGTCGTCGGCTCCAACGCCTTGGCCAATCCGAAGTCGAGGACCTTCACCGTGCCGTCCGAGCGAACCTTGATGTTCGCGGGCTTCAGATCGCGGTGAACGATCCCTTGTTCGTGGGCCGATTCAAGCGCCTCGCAGATCTGCCGGGCAATCGATATGACCTCGTCGAGGGGAATGGGTCCCTCTGTGACCCGGTCCGCGAGCGTCGGTCCTTCGACGAGCTCCAGGACGAGCGCCTGCGGGTCGGTCGAATCTTCGAAGCCGTGAATGGCCGCGATGTTTGGATGATTGAGGCAGGCGAGCACCTGCGCTTCACGCTTGAAGCGCGCCAGGCGATCCGAGTCGAGTGCAAACACACTGGGAAGGATCTTCAGGGCCACATCGCGCTGCAGCCTGGTATCGCGCGCCCGAACAACCTCCCCATGCCGCCCGCGCCGATGGCGCCGAGGATTTCGTAGGAGCCAGTTTCGTTCCAGTGCCCAGCGGCATGTGGGGTGATTCTAATCGCCTCTTCTCACTTCATCGCGCCACTGTAGAAAAGGTCGTGCTCTCCGGGCGGATCGAATCCCGCGAGCCGCACGGCCAGTGCGATCTGCGCCCAATGTCTGATCTCGTGGAACAGGATATGGAACAGGAGCTTTCGCGGGGTCATCGGCCACTGGCGCTCGCGGACCTCGAACGTCCGGACGCGGTCCGCCTCGTCTTCGTCGAGCACCCGGACGAACTGGTCCAGCTCGCGGCGGACCGACGCTCCGTAGTCGAAGAGCGGTGCGACGTTGCTTGCGGTCAACCCGGTCGCCTGGGACAGCGGCTCCATTGTCAGTCGCTGCAGGTGTCGCCGTTCGACCAGAAAGATGTGGTCGATCAGCTTCCCCACAGTTGGATAGAGACCGGCGGGCTGCAAGGGCGCGTCCATCGCCGCCGGGTGGCCGGTCAGCCACGCGCGCCACTTTTCGCGCTCTTCGCTGGTGTATCGGAGCAGTTCGTCGTATGCGATGGCGAGGGACATGAGCTGGATTAGTCTATCAACAGCGATGCGCTTTCCTCGCGTCCCTTCCAACCTTCAGCCCAACCGGCTCGCGCGCGCCGTCAGTCGGATCCGGGCGGAACGCCGTCCACTGATTGACCTGACGCTCACGAATCCGACCCGTGCCGGGATTCGCTACCCTTCCGGGCTCCTCGAACCACTCGCCTCTCCGGCGGCGATGATCTATGACCCGCAACCTTCTGGATTGCCCGAAGCCCGTGCCGCTGTCGCCACGGACTACGAGCGCCGCGGCATCATCATTGCTCCTGAACGAATCGTGCTGACGGCGAGCACCAGCGAGGCCTATTCGTTCCTCTTCAAGTTGCTCTGCTCTTCGACAGGCGACATCGTCATGGTGCCGGCGCCGAGCTATCCGCTGTTCGATCATCTGACGCAGCTCGATGGCGTTTGCGCGCGCCAGTACCGGCTCGACTACCACGGCCGCTGGGAGGTCGAGTGGGCGAGCCTGGAGAATGCGTGGTCGGACCGTGTGCGGGGTGTGCTCGCCGTCAGCCCGAACAATCCGACCGGATCGGTCCTGACCCCCGACGAGCTCGCCACACTGAGCGCTCGCTGTGCCGATCGAGACGCCGCGCTGATCCTGGACGAAGTGTTCGCGGATTATCCGCTCACGCACCCGGTGCGAGCGCCCGAGCGCCCGAGCGCCCGAGCGACCGATTCCGGCGCTCTCACGTTCCGACTGGGCGGTCTTTCCAAATCCACCGGCCTTCCACAGGTCAAGCTCGGGTGGATTGCACTCGAAGGCCCTGAGGCGATGGTTGGCGAGGCGATGGAGAAACTCGAAATGATCTCCGACACGTATCTGTCCGTTTCGACACCGGTGCAAGTGGCATCACATTCACTGATAACGGCGGGCGCAACGATCCGTCACGCGATTCTCGCGCGCATACGAGAGAACTACATGACGTTGAAGGCGTTGGTGGCGGGCCCCACCTCGGTCGAGCTGTTGCATGCCGACGCGGGCTGGTCAGCCGTCATTCGTGTCGCCGCAACCCGTTCCGAAGAAGATCTCGTGCTCGATCTGATCGAACACGATGGTGTGCTGGTGCACCCAGGCTTCTTCTTCGACTTCGCACATGAAGCATTCGTCGTCGTCAGCCTGCTTCCCGAGCCGGCGTCGTTCGTCGAGGGTGTTCGTCGAGTGCTGGACCGGGCGCATGCCTGACCGTCGGTCGCGTTTCCACTCGGGCCGGCACGCCGGCGTGCTCGTCCCGCTGTTCTCGATTCCCTCCCGCGCGAGCTGGGGCATCGGCGAGATTTCGGACATCCCGCGCTTTGCGCAGTGGCTTGATCGAGCGGGGCTCGACTTCGTCCAGCTCCTGCCGGTGAACGAGATGCAGGAAGGGCAGAGCTCGCCGTACTCCGCGCTCAGCGCGATGGCGATCGATCCGATTTTCATTTCGCTGGCGGACGTCGAGGAATTCGAAGAAGCAGGCGGCGAGGCGGCGCTGTCGACCGCCGATCGATCGACCCTCGACGATGCCCGAGCGGCGACACTCGTCAGATACGATGCGGTTCGCGCGGTGAAAGCTCGCGCGCTCCGTTCGGCGTTCGATCGCTTTCTGCAAGGACGCGGGCACACGAGGTCCGCGGCAGCCCGCGGCCTTGGCGAGTTCGCCGAGCGCGAGCAGTGGTGGCTCGAGGAGTACGCCCTGTTCCGGGCGCTTCACGACGAGCACCGCGGGCGCTACTGGCTCGAATGGGAACCGGCGCTTCGAGACCGCGACCCCGGAGCGCTCGCCGCGGCGCGCCAGCGGCTGGCGCGTCCGATCTTGTACTACCAGTACCTGCAGTGGATCGCCGACGAGCAGTGGCGGCGTGCGCGCAGAGCGTGCGAGCCAATCGGCATCTTCGGCGACTTTCCCTTCATGGTCAGCGCGCACAGCGCCGATGTCTGGGCGCGACAGGACGAGTTCAGGCTGGATGCATCTGTGGGCGTTCCGCCGGATGCGTTTTCGGAAACAGGGCAGGACTGGGGACTGCCGCTCTATCGCTGGGACGTCATCGCGAGTCGCGGCTACACGTGGCTCGCGCAGCGCGTCAAAAGGTCTGCGGCCTTGTTCGACGCGTTTCGCATCGACCATCTGGTCGGGTTCTATCGGACGTTCTATCGAGAGGAGGATCGCAGCGCCCACTTCGCCCCTGAGAGCGAGGCCGACCAGGCGGCACAAGGCGAGGCGTTGATGGCGATTTTTGCCGCGGGCGGCAGCGCGATCATCGCCGAGGATCTTGGCAGCGTGCCCGATTTCGTTCGTCAGTCCCTCGATTCACTCGGCGTACCCGGGCTGAAGGTCCTTCGCTGGGAACGCGAGTGGCAGGAACCCGAGCAGCCTTTCCGCGATCCAGCAGATTATCCGGCGTGCTCCGTCGCGATCAGCGGCACACACGATACCGAGACGCTGGCCGAGTGGTGGGACACGGCCGATGGACGAGAGTGTCGGGCCGTCGCGGCGATTGCGTCGTTGAGGCGACTCGGATTCCCAGCCACTCGGCCGTACTCGCCGAAAATCCGTGATGCGCTGCTGACCACGCTTTTCCGCGCAGGGTCCAACCTGGTCATCCTGCCGCTGCAGGACGTCTTCGGGTGGAGAGATCGGATCAACACTCCAGCCGTCGTCGACACTCAGAACTGGACGTGGCGGTTGCCGTGGCCGGTTGACGTCCTCCTCGCCGAGCCCGAGGCGATCGAGCGCGCGAAGTTCTTGAGTACCCTGGCGCGCGAGCGGCGCGCGTCGGTCTCGAAGTGACGACCTCCCGATGCAGCTTCTGGCCGCATCGCAGCAACATTTCAACGCCGAGATCGCCGAGAGCAAGAGGTACGCGGAGATTACGCCGGCCGACCCGCCCACTGACGCCCCCAGCGTATCGCTGCCCTCAGGGTCCCTTGCGTTGTTTGCCGTCGTCGCGAGTTAGCACGACCGCCGCCCTTTGATAAGATCCCCGCATGCTCCAGACCTCAGCCGTCGACGATGCGGCGATCCGTGCGGCGCGGGAGCGCCTCGACGCGCACGTTCGCGAGATCGTCAGCTGGCACTTCGACCCCGCAACCGGATGCCCGTTCTGGCTCGAACGCGCGAAGTCGTTCGACTTCAATCCGCTGAAAGACATCAACGGGTTCGCCGACCTCCATCGCTTTGGCGCCTTCGAGGACGAGTGGCTGCGCGGCGGGCCGGTGCGGCGATGGGTCCCGAAGGTCTATGCGGATCGGCCGATCTACGTCTTCGAAACCGGTGGCACGACCGGCGTGCCGAAGACTCGCATCAACGTCGACGATTTCAGGATCGACTACGAGTTGTTCAGCGGGACGCTGCCCGACGAGTACTTCCCGAAAGGCTCGAACTGGCTGATGCTCGGCCCGAGCGGCCCGCGGCGTCTCCGCCTCGCCGTCGAGCATCTCGCGCAATATCGCGGCGGCATCTGCTTCGGCGTCGATCTCGATCCGCGGTGGGTGATCAAGTTGATTCAAAAGGGCTGGACGGACCACCTCCAGGCCTACAAGGACCACGTCATCGATCAGGCGGTCACGGTGCTCGGCGCGGGTCACGACATTCGTTGCATGTTCGCGACGCCGAAGCTGCTCGAGGCGCTCGCGCTGCGGCTCGAGTCCATGGGGACGACGATCCGCAAACAGGGCATCACCGGTATCTTCTCGGGCGGAACCGAGTTCACGCCGCAATGGAACCGCTTCGCGCACGAAGAGTTGCTCGACGGCGCGTTCATGACGCCGACGTACGGCAACACGTTGATGGGCCTTGCCGCAAGCCCGCCGTCGGGACCGCACAACAACTACAAGATCACGTACTACGCGCCGCAGCCGCGTGCGGTGATCGAGGTCGTGAATTTCGACGATCCACGGCGGCCGGTGGAGTACGGTCAGACCGGCCGCGTGAAACTGATCACCCTGACGAAGGAATTTTTCGTGCCCGGCTTTTTCGAGCGCGACGAGGGTGAGCGTGAGCCGGCATGCGAGCGCTATCCGTGGGACGGCGTCAGCGGCGTGCGCCCGTTCCGCGGCTTCGCGGCGACGACGACGGTCGGCGTCTACTGACGGCGAGGTTCCCAGTTCGGGTTCCGGGTTCGAACTGAGAACCAACCGGGAACGGGGAACCGGAGAACCTGGAACCTGGGGGCTTTCCATGGCGCGCACTGGTCTCTTCATCAGCCATGCCCACGAGGACCGCGACCTTGCCGGCGCCCTGCGGCAGCTCCTCGAGGACGCCCTTCGGCCGGCGAACGTCGATATCACGTGCACGAGCGATGCGGACTACGGCCTCGAGCGCGGCGCCGATCTGAAGGAGCAGATCGAGCAGCGGCTCGAATCGGCGAAGGCCCTCTTCCTGCTTGCGACGCCGGCCTCGCGGCACAAGGACTGGGTGCAGTTCGAATGCGCGTACGCGGAGAGCATTCCAGACCTGAACTTCTACATCCTCGTCGCGACGTCATCGCGTGACGAGTCGGTCCCGGCGCCCTACAACAACGACGTTACGGTCGCGTTGACGAGCGGCGCCGATGTGTTCGCGTTCGTGAAGCAGCTCCGGCGGACCTTCGAAATTGTCGAGGACGGTGAGTACGCCTACGTCCCGTCACTTCTCGATCTCGTCGACCGCTGCACCGCGCTTGCCCTGGAACGCGTCGATGCCGCGCGTCGCGAGCAGACAGACCAGCACGGCGCTGTCGTGCAGCGTCAGCGCATGTGGCACATGGCGGGCGGGCTGATTGCCTCGGTGCTTGCGCTCGCCGGCGGGCTGGGGATCGGTCAGCTTCGGATCGCGGATTTGCGAACCGAGCACGCGGCTACGCTGGAGGCGGTTCGCCGCGAGATGAGCGACCAGAATCTGAGGGCAGAACAGGCCCGTGATGCCGAGCTGAAAAGCCTTCCGTTCTCAGGTGTCTTTCAGGACGGACTCTCGCACCTCGTGCGGTGCACCGAGGTCGAAGCGCGCGTCCCGGACGGGACGGGCGGGATGGAGCGGAAAGTGCAGCGCCAGTGTGACGACAGCGGCATGTTTGCGTTCCCGGGTCACGAGCTGCAGGCCGACCCGCGCGAGCGGATTCTCCTGAAAGTGATCGTCGGCTCTCGTCGTTACGAGCTGCCAGTCACTCGTGCTGATGCACGCCTCGCGCTTGCGCTGCCGGTCGTTCACTGATGAAACTCGCGCTGAGCTGCATCGTCTTGAGCGTCGCGCTCGCGTCTGTCGCGTCCGGCCAAGCGAAGAAGTGCCAGCCGGTTCCGCAGCAGACGGCCGATCAGGAGACGTATGCTGGTTTGACCGATCGCGTGTACGTCTACGTGCCGCGAATCGAAAGCGCGGGCGGTGGCGGATGGAAGCCATTCACACTGCGCATCCTGGTTGGATCGTTCCGCCGTCCCTTCCTGCTGCCGAAAGGGTTCATGAGGGAAGCGGACTTGCTCAAGCTCCTGTCGGGACGGCCAGATATCAAACAGTTCTTCTTGAATGTGCCGGGCTCCGACCCCAGACAGCAGGGGCCGCCGCCGGCACTGACTGCATCGGCGACAGTGCCGGACGGCAACACGTCGTCGAAGCTGACGGTTCGCGCCTCCCGCGTGGTCGCGGCCAAGTACGGCAGCTACTCGGTCGTCCTCGACGTCTGCGTGACGAAGAGCTGATTTACAGCTCAGAGTCCTGAGCTCTTTTGGGCGCTGGCAATCGGCGTCACGATTACTTTTCTGAACCACACCTTTTCGTGGTCGCCCTGGATCATGATCGGTCCGGGCTCTGTCTCCTTCGCATCCAGCGCACCGCCAGTGATCGCGGGAATGCGCACGTTGTTGTGAACGGTCTTGCCATTGAGCACGACGGTCACGCAGTTGCCGACGATTGTGGCCTGCATCGTCTGCCACTCGCCCGCGGGCTTGCTGGCGTTCACGTCGGGAGCACGCCGCGAGTAGATGGACATGTGCCCGTGCGACTCCGGCGGCGCCCCCGCATCGTCGAGGACCTGCAGCTCGTAGCGTCCACGCAGGTAGATGCCGCTGTTCCCCTTCGGCGACAGCTTGTATTCGGCCTCGATGCGAAAGTCACGGAACTTTTCCTTCGACACGAGATTGTTGTCGTGTGGCGGCGTGTTCGTCATCGCGCCGTCTTCGATCGTCCACTTCGACGGCTGCCCCTTGTGCTGCACATCCCATCCGGCCATCGACTTGCCGTCGAAGAGCGCGACGGGCTTGCCGAACGTGTGCTTCGCATTCGCGTCGCAGGCGCCCCACTTCGGCGGCCGCTCGCCGGTGACGTTGACCGTCTCCTTGGCGGTCTTCACGGTACCGGTCAGCTTGTCTCCTGATGCGCGGAGCGTGACGACCGGCTTCGAATCGCCGCTGACCGCGGCCACGAACGTGAGCTCGTCGTTCGCGATCTTCACGTCGTTGCCGGGAACGGGGCTGCCGCCGCGATTGAGGAACATTGCCGAAAGTTTTCCGCCCTCGTCCTTCACTTCGAGCCAGTAGATGTTCCCTTCGTTCGGCGGCGCGCCGGTCAGGTTCCACGTCCCGAGGAACGGGTTGGTCTGCGCGCGTGCCGAAGCGAAAGTCGTTGCCGCGATCAGCGCGGCCAGTCCGATGATGTAGAAACGCATGCAGCTCTCCTTTGACGCCTCTGCGGCTCGCAACGAGAATCTTATTCTCGTTACCGCAATAACGGTCTCCAGGCGCGCCAAAGGCGCGCCCCGCCGGAGCGGAGCGGGGCGAAGGGGTCCCCGCGAGCGACGGCGATAGGGGGTCCGGCGGGGCGAAGCCCCCCGGTCTAGTGAGGTCCTTGCGCCGTTGTGCCGCATAAGAATACTCCGACTCAGGGTCCGACGATGTCGAGGGCGCGGGAGTACCTTTCGTAGAACGTGCTCGTCAGGAGTCCGTCGGGGTCGTTCTCCTGCTTCGCCCGGAGGAACTCGCGGATCTCGGGGTACGAGCGCTCGAGCTGCTCGGGCGTGTAGTGGAGTTGGTACGGCAGGAAGAAACGCCCCTTCACCTGGGCGCAGAGATCGATCAGCAGACGGGTGAGCCGCGCCATTCGCGCGTTGCCCTCGGCATCCGTCGACTGATTGAGATACAACACGATGGCGAACGCGTCATCAGGAGCGTAGCTCAGGAAGGTGTCGTCACGACGGACCACACGGACCGACGCGTTGAGGAGATTCGCACGCTCGTCCACGACGATCTGACGAAGCGCGTCCACGAATGGAACGAACTGATCCCGCGGGATGAAATATTCGTGCAGGATGTCGGTTTCCTCTGGCAGGTCGTTGCGCAGATAGGGCACCGAGTCGTGCATCGGGTTGTTCCGTGAGACCAGGCACGATTCGCCTTCGCTCATGGCCTGATTGCGGCTGATCGGGCAGGATTCGAGCCTCGGCTCCAGGTGTTTCTCGACGGCCCACTTCAACCGTCCCCACATCGATCCGTGTTTGGCCAGATTGAAAACCAGCCTGCGAAGCTTGATCTGACTGATTTCGCCAAGCGGCGGGATCGTGACACCCGTCTCGGCGATGCGACGGTAGTTGTACAGGAAGAGCTCTCTCAACAGCGAACCCGGTGACGTCGAAAGGTGCGCGTACATCAGACCGATCGACGGATCGGAGGCGATCTCCGAGGCGAACACCGACGGAAACCGGACGTAATCGAGGACGCGGCGATCGGATCGATACACGACGTTCGGCGTGACGTCGAGATCGGCGTCGAGAATCACGCCAAAAAGCCCGTACCCTCCGACGATCAGCCTGAACAGCCATGGATCGCTGCTTCGCGTGACTTCGCGAACGGATCCATCCGGCAGCATGACTCGCATCGCGCGAATCGTGTGGCCGACCGATCCGGCGAGGTGATCCATCCCGTGCGCGTTTACGGAGATGGAGCCGCCGACCGTGAAGATGTCGGTCGACTGCATGGCCTTCACCGCGAAGCGCGGATGCAGGTAGGTCTGGATGTCGTGCCAGGTGGCGCCCGCCTGCACGGTGAGGACGCGCTGTTCCGCATCGAGCGACATGCGATTGAACCGCGTCATGTCGAGGACGATGGCGTTGCGGGCGAACGCGTGTCCGCCCATGCTGTGCCGGACGCCGGCGATCGAGACCTTCACGCGCGACTCCCGCGCGAACCGCAACGCGTTTCTCACATCGTCCGCGGTCGCGACCTGCACGAGGCCAAGAACGAATGTTCGATTGAGGCAACTAGCGTCGTTGATTGATCCGCCTCTCTGCACCCACGGCAGCGATGCGCGGTTCGAGACCTCGATCGTGGGCTGCTCGCGCGTGTCGGTCTGAGTGCGACCTGCCGGCTCGGGCGTCAGCGGCGGACATTCCTTCGGACCTGATGGATCGGCCGCGAGCCTAGCCGCGCGCCAGAGAGGGTACGCGCCGACCAGTGCGGCGAAGCCCAGAGCCGTGAGGAATCTCCTGAACCGCGACCGCCGCCTCGGGACGGGCATCGTGTCAGTAGTCATACAGGTGCTCGATCGATCCGCGGCGTTCCTTGAGGTGCGCGATCACGTCGCTCAACGACCGCACGGGCGCGCGTACCGCGATTCGTTTCCTGGAAGCGTCGGTCAGAATGGGACGGCTCGCGATCACGTCTCCCTGTGACTGGTAGTGCATCGTTGTCGGAACGATTGCGGTTACCAGAATCTCGTCGTTCCCTGCGATGTCGACGAACCTGATGCCGCGCGCCTGCAGGCCGAGAACGGTGTGTGTGAACTGCTCGTATCGCGGCAACGTCACGACGAACGAGCGATCCCCGCCAGCCCTGACGAGACGCACGCGCGGATCGTCGAAGATCTCGCGCGGCGCGTCCGTGACGACGGCATGAATGCGAAGATCTTCATCCCCGTAGGCCGCCTTCGTCGCCTTCCAGATCACCCAGCCGTAACCGGCCTTCACTGCGTACTCCGCGGTCAACGCAAACCGGCGCTCCCACTTGCGGATCACGTGAGGTCCCCAGAGCGGGACGTCGGTCCACAACGATCGCAGCCTTCCGGCGAACCTGAACTCGTACCACGGCACTGTGTGCATGAACGCGCCGTACTCGAGCGCCGTCCTGCGCGCGAGCGCGTCTTCCGGCGTATCGATACCGCCTACCCATTCGCTCATTCGCCCGACGATGTTCTCGTACAGGCCCTTGATGACGTTCTCCACGGTGAAGCTCGTGCCGATGACGCCGAGCATCGTGTTGTAGCCGGCGTCGAACGCGTATTCGCGCTTCGTCACGGCGCAGACGCTTCCGTAGTACGACCAGTACTGGCCAATCGATCCGAAGTACGGAAAGCCGCTGGGCCGGTGCTGTCCGATGAAGTGAGCGTATTCTTCGGTGCTGTACACGATGAACCACTCGGGAAGCGTCAGGAACGTGAGCGATTCACCACGCGCATAGCCGGTGATGCCCCGTGCAAGCTCCGGTACGGCGTTCGCCGGCTGACTGCCGCTGCCGGAGCACCGAACCACGATGAACAGCGCGGGCGCAACGACGAGCGCGAGCACGACCAGGCCAATGGCTTTCATCACCCGGCCGCGCGTCAGCAGACGCCGGCGTGCACGGTTGTTCGCGCGTGACGGAACAGATAACGCGCGAGAGGAGCCGCGCGTCACACGCGGGCCGCCACCACGGGCTGATCCCATTTCCGGAACCCAATCCACAACGCGAGCGTCGCGAGGACGATGTGCGGCAGGTTGAGCGCCCAGTTCGTCAGGCTGAAATCGGGTGCGCCGGGACCGAGCTTGAACACGGAGAGATCGAGCAGCCCGCGACTCATCGTCATGCCTACGACCGCGTCGAGGTCGTAGAGAATGCCGATGATCTTGAAGTAGAGCGGAATGTGTTGTGGACCCGTCCACGCGACCAGTGCACCAGCGATTCCCGACAGCAGGTGCACGAAGTCGTCAATCGGATCGATCTTGAACAGACCAAACAGCCGTCCTTCCGAATCATTCAGTCCCGGCGTATGGCACACGGCGAACACGCCGAGGAACCCGGCAGTGTACCACCAGGCGAGCTTCTTGAGCATGCGCGACTCCGTAATGCACGGGATGGCGTGTTATATCACGGTCCGTGCGCGGTTCGGCTGAAGTTGGCTACCTTTGAATCACTAATCCCTGATCGTGAATCACTCATCCTCGAATCTTCGAATCGGGGAATCGCCGCATCGTTGAATCGCTGAATCCTTGAACGGAGAAGCCAGTGAATCCGGAGTCGCGGGTCGGCGAATCCGGAATCTGCGATGCCGCGGCGGTGGGATTCTCTATCCGCTCGCGGCCCGCCGGAATGATGGCCGGCGCGATTCAGGCTCGAAGCGCCTCGACGATTCGACGATCAGGATTCCCATTGTGTCCGGGATGAGGGATTCAGGATTAGGGATTGGTGGGGGAATTGTTACAATTCAAACACGATGCTGAATCTCCCAGTTCTCCGGTGGGGCCAGCCGTACACGAGCATGGACGTCGATGAAGTCGTGCACTTCTCGACAGGTGAGCCCATCGCGAAGGTCAGTCGCGCGAACGGCGGGCTGATCCAGCGCGACATGCGAAAGGCGCAGCGGGCGCGCGACGCGCTGCGCGAGATGCCGATCGACGAGTTGATCGACCGGGTCGGCAAGGCGGGCGAGCTCTACGCGAACGCCGAACTGCCCATGGGAGACGGGACGCAGACACCCGATCAGTTCGTCCGCGCGCAGTCGGCCAGCACCGGGTTGCCCGAGCGGCTGTGCCGCGCGAACATGAAGAAGAACATGTTCGTGCTGAGCGAGATGCGTCGCATTCTGACCTCGCTCACGCGCGGGCTGAATCTCGACGTGCTCACGTGCGGGTACGGCGAGGAGCGCGGCGTTCCGATCAGTTATCAGGCCGAGAGCCCCATCGTGGGTCTCGTGCTGCCTTCCAATTCACCCGGCGTGCACACGTTGTGGCTTCCGATCATTCCGTTGCAGGTCGGACTCGTGTTGAAACCGGGTCCGCAGGAGCCGTGGACGCCGTTCCGGATGTCCGAGGCATTCTTCCAGGCCGGGATTCCACGCGAAGCCATCTCCATCTACCCGGGTGAGGCCGAAGTTGGGGCAGCCGTGCTCGGGAGCTGCAACCGCAGCCTCGTGTTCGGCGGCACCGCGACGGTCGATCGCTACCGTGGCGATCCGAGAGTCCAGGCGCACGGCCCGGGCTTTTCCAAGATCCTGCTGGGAGATGACGAGGTCGATCGGTGGGAGAGCCATCTCGATGTGATGGTCGAGAGCGTGTTCGCGAACAGCGGACGCGGCTGCATCAACTGCTCGGGGATCTGGGCGAGCCGGCACACCCGCGAGATCGCCGATGCGCTCGCGAAGCGACTCGCGTCGGTGCGTCCGCTGCCTCCCGAGCATCCGGAGGCCAGCCTCGCCGCCTTCAGCGTACCGGGCGCTGCGGACGCCATCTCGAAAGCCATTGACGTCGACCTGCAGGCGCCTGGCGTCAGCGATGCAACCGCGCGGCATCGTGAAGGGCCGCGCATCCTCAAGGACGGACGCGCGGATTACCTCCTGCCGACGGTCGTCCATTGCTCGTCGCCCGATGCCGCGATTGCGAAGAAGGAGTACATGTTCCCGTTCGCAACGGTCGTCGAGTGTCCCGAGGATCGGATGCTGGAGGTTATCGGTCCGACGCTCGTGTGCAGCGCTATCACCAGCAAGCCCGAGTTTCGGCGCCGGTTGCTCGACGCCGTTCACATCGATCGGCTGAACCTCGGTCCTGTGCCGACGATTCAACTCAACTGGCTGCAGCCCCACGAGGGGAACATCGTCGAGTTCCTGTTCCGCGCGCGCGCATTTCAGACGGCGTGAAAGTGGAGTGTCTGGCTTCAGCCGGACCGTGGTCACCGCAGGCGAAGTCCCGTAACTCGTACTAATCTCCTTCCGTCACGCAGCGAAGCACGCCCGTCCACTCCATGTGAGCGTTCACACGAATGGATGTCCGTTCAAGCCCTTGGAAATTCCGTCCTAACATTCGTCCCTAAGATCCGTGATGGCACGGCCACTTCGAGGCAACACACACAGTTCAAACGACTTACTCCAGCCGCCTTTCGAAGGCCGGTTGTGACGAGTGATGGGATGAATTTTGCTTGCGCCTCAGCGGTTTTCGATCGCCGGGGACCTGTAGTCCACGACTCGTGTGATCGAGCGAGCTCAGGGCACGTTGTGTCGCCTGACCCCCGAATGGGTCGTCCGTTCAACGTTGAGGAGGAGACATGAGGGATCTCAAGGGGGGAGTCGTTTTAGGACTGTTGTTGTGGGCGCTTCCGGCATCTGCGCAGTTACCGAGCAGCTCGGTTCGAGGCTTGGTCACTGACGCGCAGCACGCAGTGCTTCCAGGCGCCACAGTCACCGTCACGCATCAACAAACGAGCCTAACGCGGACGGTTACGACAAATGACGCCGGCGAGTACCGCATCGCCGCCCTCCCGAGCGGCGTGTACGACGTCGTCGTCGAGATACAGGGATTCCAGAAGCAGACGCGGCGGGTCGAGATCCTGCTCAATCAGGAAGCGGAGATTGGGTTCGCGCTCGGCCTGACTGCAAGGTCGGAGGAAGTCACCGTCACGGCGGAGACTCCGATGGTCGATCCGACCAAATCGGAGGTGAGCCGCACGTTCAAGGCGGAGCAAATCCGCGATCTGCCGTTACCCGCGCGCAACTTCCTCAACCTGATGATGACTGCGCCGGGAGTGACGACCGGCGGGACCGGCGCTTCCGGATTCGGGGCGGCGGTCAACGGCCAGCGCAGCCGACAGATCAACTTCGTCATCGATGGCTCCGACAACAACGATGCGAGCGTCACGGGCAACCGTAGTCCCGTTATCCAGGACGCGGTCGGCGAGTTTCGCATCGTCACGACGATGTTCCCGGCGGAGTTGGGCCGGAACACCGGCGCAGTGGCGATAGCGTCGACCAAGTCGGGTACGAACCAGTTTCACGGAACTGCATTCGAGTTCTACGAGGATGCCGAGAAGTTGAACGCACGAACGAACATCGAGAAGGCGGCGAACGCGGCCGATCCCGCCGTGTTCAAGGATCCAGGCAAGCTGCGGCGCGACACCTACGGGTTTACCGTCGGCGGACCGGTGCAGCGCGATCGCATGTTCTTTTTCGGCGCCTACCAGCGGATTCCATTCGAAGGACGCGGTGCGGCGGTTCCGATCCTGTCGCCGACAGCCGAGGGGCGCGCGCTGCTCGCATCGACGTCCGGCGTCGATAGGAGTACGCTGGCGCTTCTCAACAACTACATCCCGCTTCCGAACTCGACTCCGCGGAGCCCGACAACGGTCGCTGGGGTATCCATTCCGCTCGCGGACTACGTGGCGACGCTGCCCAACACGTCGCTCAACAATCAGGTGGTCGCACGTGTCGATCGAACTCTCTCATCAAACGACAATATCTACGGCAGGTACATCTATGCAAAGAACGAGACTGTAGGCGCGTCCAATCCGCCGGGCTTTGGCAACGATAGTGTGTTCCCGACGCACAACTTCGTGGGCACCTGGAACCGGATCCTCAGTCCCGCCGCGATCAACGAGTTCCATTTCTCGTACGGCCGTTCCGGCGGCCTGTTCCCAGCAGGATCGACCAACCCGGCCGAAAACAACGATCTCCCGACGATCACGGTGACGTCGTTCTGGACGATCGGTCTGGCCACCAACATCCCGCAGGATCGCAAGGAGCAGGTGTGGCAGTTCACCGACAGCCTGTCGTATCTCCGCGGCAACCACGGCTTCAAGTTCGGCGCGGACATCCGGCGCGTGAACCTGACGTCATTCATTCCGTTCGACTTCAGGACCACCTACACGTTCGCGACGCTCGACGCGTTCCTGCGTAACGTGGCGACGACCGCGCTGACGGCTTACGGCGATCCCGAGCCGGCGCTGAAGTACTTCGAATCGGCGGCGTTCGCGCAGGACGACTGGAAGATCCGGCAGAATGTGACGTTGAACCTCGGGCTTCGTTACGAGCGCGTTGGCGCGGCCGAGGGATTCTTCAGCAACGTCAAGACCGACAACAACAACTTCGCGCCGCGTGCGGGGTTCGCGTGGGATCTGTTCACGGATGGTCGGACGGTCGTCCGAGGCGGGTATGGTCTCACGTACGATCAGTTCTTCCTCAACATTCCAATCCTCGCGGCGCAAGGTCCTCCGTATCAACGCCGGATCACGCTGAACAACACGTCGTATCCCAACAAAGGCGCCGATCGCGACATCGTGGGCGCCGAGCTGCTGACGCTGAACGTCACCGACATTCCAGACGACGCGCAGTTTCCGATGGGCCATCAGTGGCAAGTCGGATTGCAGCGCCAGATCGGACGAACGTGGCGTGCGGAGGCCGCATATGTCGGCAGCCTGGGCCGAGGTTTGATCCGGCAGCGGATCGTGAACCCGCTGGTGTGCTGCCCGCAGGAGACGATCATAGGTCCAACCGGCGTCCCGTCGCTGCGCCGTCATGGCGATCCGCAACAGACGGGGCAGATCACGTCGCTCGAGCCCGAATCCAAGTCCGAGTATCACTCGGGCCAGTTTTCGCTCGAGAAGCGGTTCAGCAGCGGGAACTCGTTCTCGGCGGCCTACACGTGGTCGCGGTTCATGGA
>JBKPCD010000055.1:0-60745 GCA_046727175.1 Acidobacteriota bacterium
CCTGTTGCAGGTCTTCGAAGACGGTCACCTCACGGACGGCCTCGGGAACCGGGTGAACTTCAAGAACACCATCATCATCATGACGTCGAACATCGGCGCCCGCTTCATCCAGAAGAAGGCGTCGATGGGGTTCCAGTCGACCGACCAGGGCGCGATCAGCCGGAGCGTGAGCGACATGGTCCTCGGTGAGGTCCGGAAGACGTTCAATCCCGAGTTCATCAACCGCATCGACGAGATCATCGTGTTCGAAGCGCTGTCGGACGATGACCTGCGGACGATTACGCGGCTGCTGGTGAAGCAACTCAACGACAACCTGGTGGATCGCAAGATTCGTCTCGAGTTGGCGCCGGAAGTCATCGACTGGATTATCGAGCAGACATGCAAGGACCGCTCGTACGGCGCACGGCCGCTTCGACGCGCCATCCAGCGCTACATCGAGGATCCGCTGTCCGAAGAGCTGATCCGTGGGCACTTGCGCGGCGGCGACATCGAGGTCTACCTGGACGCCGGAGCCTTGGCCTACCGGCCGGCAGGGCAGGCGATAGACGGCCGGCGGCTGGCCTGACACGTCTAAAATCCAGTAAACTCGTGGCTTGGCCTCCCACGCGCTCTGGCGTCCGGGTGGGGTCGAGGCAGTAGCACGTCATGCGCGCCGAAAGACATCCGTGGTGTCGCTTTCGGCGCCGCCAGTCCGGCTTGACGCCGGACACTACAAGGGATCCGGACGCGACCGACCGACCCCTGAACGCTAGACGAATCATGCGTGTCCTCTTCTCGATGCTCCTCGCGCTGAGTGCTGCGAGCGCAGCGTCAGCGCAAACGCCTGCGGCGGCACCCGCGCCGTCCGCCACCGGATCGCCACAGCAGCCGGTCGATCTCCCGGCAACGATTTGCGGGCTCAATGTGCCACCGCCGGCCAGCCTGCCACCCGCGAACTCGCCGCCGGTCGTGTACGTGATAATGCCCTGCTTCGAAAAGCAGGGTGGCTATCCCGTCGTCGAAGCGCAGACCTACCTGTATTACATCGAGCTGAAGAATCACCTGAGCCGGCCCGGCAGCAATGTCTGGGTGTCGTACGACGATTCGGTCGAGCAGATCATCCTGGCGGACTTCAAGCGGCTGTGGGCGACGAACTTTCTCGACGACCTTCTCGTGGACGTGCGCGACGTCCGCTTCTCCAATGGCGTGATCGGCAAAGTCGTCGTCTACAGCATGGAGGAGCGGCAGCGCGTCAAGATCGTCGACTACGTCGGGTCGCGGAAAGTCGATCAGTCGAAGATTGACGAGAAGCTGAAAGAGGCGGGCATCACGATTCGGTTGGACTCCTTCATCGATCCCGGCCTCTTGCGCCGCGTGTCCGGCATCGTGCGCGACGTCTACGCCTCACAGGGCTATCAGTTCGCCGAGGTGAAGCCGGAGGTCAAGGAGATCGAGGGCGGGCCCAAGCTGGTCAACGTCACCTTTCACATTACCGAAGGGCCGAAGGTCAAGATTCGGCAGCTCGAGTTCGTCGGCAACAAGGCGATCAGCGATAAGACGCTCGGACGCAAGATGAAGGAGAACAAGGGCCGCGGCATGTTCTCGTTCATCCTGGGCAGCGGAACCTACAAGGAAGACAAGTTCGAGGAAGACGCGCAGAACGTCATCGACTACTACCGCGACAAGGGCTTCGTCACCGCGCAGGTCGGTCAGCCGGAGCTCAAGGTGCTCGAAGACTCCAAGGATGCGAGCGTCCGGTGGGTGGAGCTGCGGATTCCGGTTACGGAAGGAAACAAGTACAAGATCGGAGAGTTCACGTTCGACGGCAACAAGGTCGTGAAGTCCGAGGCGCTGCGGCCGCTTTTCAAGCTGAATACTGGCGACACCTACAACCAGAAGAAGATCAAGAAGGGCATTGAAAAGGTTCAGGAGCTTTACGGTTCCGGCGGCTACTTCGAGTTCACGGCGTTTCCGGATCTGAAGCCGCGGGATCAGGTCGCGCACGAGAACGAGCCGAAGGGCGACAACGAATCTGCCGCGCCGCCGAAGGCGGCGGCGGCCAACGGCGGTCCGCCCATCGTCGATGTCAAGCTTCGGATTCAGGAAGGTAGTCAATATTTCGTGAACCGGATCACGTTCGTCGGCAACACGACGACGCGCGACAACGTGATTCGGCGGGAGCTGCGGTTGTACGAAGCCGGTGTCTTCAACACGGAAGCGTTGAAAATGAGCGTCCGCCGGCTGAACCAGCTAGGGTACTTCAAGCCGCTCGAGGGAAAGGCGATCGACGTCCAGAAGACCGCCGGGGCCGACAACAAGGTCGATGTGCAGCTGAAGTTCGAGGAGCAGAACCGCAACCAGCTGACGTTTGGCGCGGGCGTGTCGCAGTACGACGGGTTCTTCGGTCAGCTCTCGTTCCAGACGTCGAACTTCATGGGCCGCGGCGAAACGTTCACCGTCTCCGCGCAGCAAGGCGATCGCGCGAAGAACTACCAGGTCGCGTTCACGGAGCCGTTCCTGTTCGATCGTCCGATGACGGCGGGCGTCGATCTCTTCATCCGCGAGATTCGATACATCAACCAGTTCACGCAGGCGTCGGTCGGCGGCAATCTGGTCTTCGGCGTGAGCGTCGCAAACTACTCGCGCCTGTTCCTCAACTACAGCCTCGAAAACGTCAAGGTCAAGGATCTGAATCCGCTCTACCTGAGTCCTGCCGTCCTCGCGGGGAACCCGTTCCTGCAGGATTCACTCCTCATCGGGGTGGGTCAACACCGCACGATCAGCAAGATCGGTCCGAGCTTCGTGTACAACACGGTCGACAGTCCGATCTTCCCGACCACCGGTAAGCGATACACGTTGTCCCTCGACGTCGCCGGAATCGGAGGGAACACGAACTTCGTCAATCCGCGCGGCGAAGGTGTCTGGTACCACGCACTGAACAAGCGGACGTCGCTCGGGTTCCGCGCGCAGCTCGAATACATCAGGCCGTACGGCAGCACGGTGGCTCTGCCGATTTACGAACGGCTGTACCTTGGCGGCGAATACAGCATCCGAGGGTTCGACATCCGCAGCGTCGGCCCGCGCGATCCGACGACCGGTCTCGTCATCGGCGGCAACAAGAGCCTGCTATTCAACGCGGAGTATCTGATTAACATTGCCGGTCCGGTCAGACTCGTCTTGTTCTTCGATGCCGGGCAGGCACGGAATCGGGGCGACAATTTCTCGTGGAAGGAGCCGGTGACGCAGGTGATCGTGCCGGGCGCGCTGAGCCCGTTCCCTGGAGACCCGTACGCCGTGGTTGACCCATTCATGACAGGCTTCTCGCCCGAAACGCGCGTCGTCGGAGAAACCTACGCGTTCAAGACGTCGACCGGAGCGGAAGTTCGCTTCTTCATGCCCGTGCTGAACGTGCCGTTCCGTCTGATCTTCGCGATGAATCCGTCGCGCGTCGGTGTACTCGACAACAACCTGCACCCCGAGAAGCAGTGGAAATTCCGGTTTGCCGTGGGCTCGACGTTCTGATTTCACAGTCTGACGGTTGACGGAGGAGACGGAGGTCGCAAAGCAAGGCATTACCACGGAGGCGCGAAGTGCATGGAGAAAGTGTCAGGTTTTCTCCGTGTCTTCGTGTCTCCGTGGTTGTGTTTTTCGGTACGCTGCGTTTCGGTGACGGGCTCCATGGGTGTGTAACTACGAGAGAGGGACTTAATACATGAAAGCTTTGAACACGATGTTTCTGATCGGCGCCATGGCGCTGATGCTTGCGGGATCGGCTCTGGCGCAGACACCGCCCGCACAGAACCCGCCTGCGCAGACACCACCCGCGCAGCAGACGCCTCCGCAGCAGCCGCCTGCCAAGCCGCCTGCGACGACTCCGCCAGCCACCGCGCCGCCGGCAACGCAGCCGCCGCCAGTGCAGCCGCCGAAGCCGTTCCCCGAGGGTGCAAAGATCGCCTACGTGAACGTCCAGGCGATTGCGTCGAACTCGATTGAAGGCAAGGCCGCGACCTCCAAGCTCGAGGAGCTGAAGAAGAAGAAGACTGCCGAGCTCGGCGAGAAGAACAAGAAGCTACAGGACCTCCAGACGAAGCTGCAGCAGGGGGGCTCCGTACTCAACGATCAGGCCCGCAACCAGCTGGAAAAAGACATCGAGAAGATGAATCGCGAAATTCAGTTCTTTCAGCAGGATGCGAACACCGAACTGCAGGAGATGCAAAACGATCTTCAGAGTGATTTTCAGACGAAGCTGAATCCAATCCTCGATCAGATCGCCAAGGAAAAGGGCCTGCACGTGCTCCTCGACGGCCAGAGCTCTGGTGCCGTCTGGGCCGATCCGGGTCTCGACCTGACCGCCGAGGTCATCAAGCGCTTCGACGCGGCCTCGAAGACTCCGCCAGTCAAGAAGTAAGGAGAAGGTGCTGATGGTGCTGATGGTGCTGGCGTGCTGACGGTGCGCGTCGCACCTTCAACACCTTTTCCGCACCTTCAGCACGCCAGCACGTTCAGCACCCTCAGCACTGTCACCTGATACACTACGTTTCGTGCCGATCGACATTCCAGAGGCGATCGATCGCCTCTGCTATCGCTACCCATCGCCGCTCGTCGACGCCGTCACCGAGCACGAACCCGGCCGCCGGCTCGTCGCCATCAAGAACGTTTCGGTCAGCGAGGATTTCTTTCAAGGGCATTTTCCAGGCACTCCGCTGATGCCGGGCGTGCTCATGATCGAAACGCTCGCGCAAGTGGCCGCGATGCTGTTGGTGTCGGGTCACGGCGGCGCGCCTGCTGCGCGCGCGTATCTGCGCGGCGTCGATCGCGTGAAGTTCCGACGGCAGGTCGTGCCCGGCGACCGGTTGCGGCTCGAAGTCACGGCGGGTCCACGCAGGTCCAGGCTTGCGCGCGCGCACGCTGTCGCCTACCTGGATGATTCGGTCGTCGCGGAAGGAGAGCTTCTGATCGGGCTGGTCCCTGACGAGTCGCCGGCGCGCCGTCCTGGCGTCGTTGCCGATCCCACCGCGATCATCCGCGATGGCGCGCGGATCGGTCCGGATACCGTCATCGGTCCGCATGCCGTCATCGGCGAAAACGTGCGAATCGGACGCCGCTGCCGCGTTGGTGCGTCGGCTGTCATCGACGGATGGACCGAAATTGGCGACGGGAACGAGATCTTTCCGTTTGCGTCGATCGGCCTGATCCCGCAGGACCTGAAGTTCAAGGGCGAGCCGACGCGGCTCGTGATTGGCAACGGCAATGTGTTTCGCGAGTTCGTCACGATCCACCGCGGCACTGCCGGCGGCGGCGGCGTGACGATGATCGGCGATCGGAACGTATTCATGGCCTACGTGCACATCGCGCACGACTGCCACGTCGGCAATGACACGATCTTCGGCAACATGGCGACGCTCGGCGGGCACGTGGTGGTGGAGGACTTTGCGAACGTCAGCGCAGGATCCGGCGTTCACCAGTTTTGCCGCGTCGGCCGACATGCGTTCATTGGAGGGTACTCGGTCGTCACCAAGGACGCGCTGCCCTTTGCCAAGACGGTCGGCAACCGCGCGCGCATTTACGGCGTGAACACGATCGGCCTCGTCCGCCGCAGGTTCTCACCCGAGGCGATTGCGAAGCTCAAACGCGCGTACCGGTATCTCCTGCACTCGAATACCAGTCGCGCGCTCGCGCAGATCGAACGGGACCCGTCACTCCAGTCCGAAGAAGTCAGCTACGTCGTCGAATTCATCCGCACGTCGACGCGGGGGGTGGGGCTTCGTCGGCCTAGCCGGCGGCTGGAGGAGGTTGTGGAGGAGTGACGGGCGCCCAAAGCCAGAAGCCGGTTTCACGGATGGACGACTTCGACCGAGAAGTCCACCGTGTTCGGCAGCGGAGTACTGTTGGTGGCCGGGTCGTAGACGCGCACACAGAGGCTTGCGAAAGTCGACGTTCTGCCGGTCAGGACGGCGTCCTGCACAGCGAACGAGTTATCGAGCACGATTGAGCATGTGTTGATGCTCCCGTTCCACGTCCCGAGGCTGAGCCCAATCGCGTTCGTGTTCGGATTCAGGGATTTGAGTGTCGCTGTAACCGTCCCGCCGATGACGGCGGTGACGACAAAGGGATAATTCGACGCCCCGTTGGGATTCAGCGTGCCCGTGAACACATCGGTCGTCGTCGGCGCAGGTGTGGGAGCCGTTACGGGATCGCTGTCGCACGCGCCGGCGGCGACGGCAAACATCATCAAGAGCAGTATCCGAGGCAGCGATTCGCGCATTCACTCTCCGAGACGCTGATTAACGCTGAAAGGCCGATTAACACAGATTATCGATTCGCGCGGGTGTGATTCACTAGCCGCGCATCCTGATTTCCTATTGTAACGCCCACCTGGCTCGCCCGGGCGGCGGCCGCCCCGCAGCTCGTCGGATTACGCCATCCTCGCAGGTCACCGGTCCGGGCTCGACGAGTCCCTTTGATAGACTGACGTTCGACCGACCGAGATGGACGGCTTGATTCATTATGGTCACCAGAATCTTCCTGAGACCCGCCCAAGAGCTGAAAGGCGCCCCCCCCAGGGGGCCGGCGGGGTCGCGCCGCGGGTGATGTGCGCCCTCGGGTGGTCATGAGCAGAATCGGGTTGATCGCCGGAAACGGCAAGTTCCCGTTCCTGGCACTCAAAGGAGCCCGGAGTCTTGGCCACGACATAACGGTCGTCGCAGTCAAGGAAGAAGCGTGGGCTGATCTCGAAACGGCCGCCCGCGAAGCCTCGGCTGAGTTTCACTGGGTGTCGCTCGGCCAGCTCGGGCGCTGCATCAAGATCTTGAAGACGGCCGGCATCTCGCAAGCGGTCATGGCCGGGCAGGTGAAGCACGTCAAGATTTTCTCGGGCATCATTCCGGATCTCACATTGCTGTCGGTCTTCAGGAAGCTGAAGGCGCGGAACACGGACGCGCTCATCTCCGCCGTCGCCGACGTGATGCGCGACGAGGGAATCGAGCTGCTCGATTCGACGGCATTCCTCGATCCGCTGCTCGCGCGCGAAGGGGTGTTGACGACCCGAGCGCCCAGTGAGGACGAGCAGGCGGACTTCGCATTCGGCTACAACATGGCGGATGCGATTGCCGCGCTGGACATCGGTCAGACGATTGCCGTCAAGCACAAGGCGGTCGTCGCAGTGGAGGCGATGGAGGGCACCGACGAAGTCATCGGTCGTGCAGGATATCTCGCGGGCCCCGGCGTGCGCATCGTCAAGGTCGCGAAGCCGAATCAGGATATGCGGTTCGATGTGCCGGTCATCGGCATTGCGACGATCCAGGCGATGCGGACGGCCGGCGCCACGGCGCTATCGATTGATGCCGGTCGCACGCTGGTGCTCGACGTCGAACACGTCTTTGCGTCGGCGAACGAGGCGAAGATTGCAATCGTGGGACGCCCTATGAAGGAGACGCGTGTCGTCTGACCGTCTCCGACTCGCCGTCGTCGGTATCGGGCATCTGGGCCGCCACCACGCGCGCATCCTTGCTGCGCTCGACGACGTACAGCTCGTCGCCGTTGTGGACACGGTCGCGCAACGGGCTGCCGAAGCCGCGGCGACGAGCGGCGCCAGGGCGCTGACCGATTTCAAAGCCATTGTCGGACACGTCGACGCCGCGATTGTTGCGGTTCCGACAGAGCTGCACCGGGATATCGCGACGCCGTTGCTCGAGGCGGGGATCGCCGTGCTCGCGGAGAAGCCAATGGCGCGCTCACTCGCCGAGGCCGACGAGATGATCGCGGTGGCACAGGCCTCCCGGGCCACGCTGGCGGTCGGCCACACCGAACGCTACAACCCGGCAGTGACCGCCGTGTTGCCGCTCGTCACATCGCCAAAATTCATCGAAGTGCATCGGCTCGGCGTGTTCCCTGAGCGCAGCCTCGACATTGATGTCGTGTTCGACTTGATGATTCACGATCTGGACATCATCCTTTCGCTGGTTCGTTCCGAGGTCAGTTCGATAGAAGCGGTCGGCGTGCCCGTCCTCACACCGAAGTACGACATCGCCAATGCGCGGCTGCGTTTCGCGTCCGGCTGCATTGCGAACGTGACCGCCAGTCGGATCAGCCGCGATCGCGTCAGGAAGATCCGTTTTTTCCAGCCCGATGCGTATCTTTCCATTGACTACGCGGCGCAGGAGGTCGAGGGCTGGTGGCTGGTCCGCCGCGACGGAGCGCGACCGGCGATCGAAGGGGGACGGCTGCCGGTCGCGCGCGACGAGCCTCTGAAACGCGAGCTGGTGGATTTCATTTCAGCCGTTCGCGATCGACGGAAGCCGCTCGTGGATGGCGAAGCAGGGCGGCGTGCGCTGGCGCTCGCCACGGAGGTTGCGATGAAGATGGAGAGTGCCTTGTGACCCGGGGTTCGGGGTTCGGGGTTCGTGGCTCGCGGGTTCAGGGTTCACGGGGTTCGGGTTGTCATCCGAGTAACTCCGAATCGAATCCCGAACCCCGAATCCCGAACCCCGAGTTGGTATGTTCAACGACCTGACCGAATTCATCGCTACGCTCGACAAAGAGCGTGAGCTCGCGCGGATCACGGAGGCCGTCAGTCCCGACCTCGAGATCTGCGCCGTCACCGACCGCGTGTCGAAGTCGCCGGGCGGCGGACCCGCGCTGCTGTTCGAACGACCGACGGGCTTCGAGATCCCCGTGGCCATCAATCTATTCGGGTCGCTGAAACGCGTCTGCATGGCGCTCGGCGTGATCTCGCTCGATGATCTCGCGCACGAGATCGAGGCGCTGGCGACGCCGAAGATCCCCGGCGGGTTGATCGAAGCGATGAAGATGCTGCCCATGGTCAACCGGCTGCGCGATCTGATGCCGAAGACCGTCGGCAGCGGACCGTGCCAGGAGGTCGTTCGGAAGGACGCGACGTTGGACGAGTTGCCGATCCTGAAGTGCTGGCCGGAGGACGGCGGTCCCTACATCACGCTACCGCTCGTGTTCACGAAGGACCCGGAAACTGGTGCGCGCAACATCGGGACATACCGGATGCAGGTCTACGACGGCCGCACGACTGGCATGCACTGGCAGCGTCACAAGGGAGGCGCGCAGCATCATCGCGTCGCCGAACGGTTCGGGAAGCGTCTCCACGTTGCCGTGGCGCTCGGAGCGGATCCGGCGACGACCTACGCCGCAACAGCGCCGATGCCGGAAGGGGTGGACGAGCTGATGCTCGCCGGGTTTCTTCGGCACAGACGCGTCGAGCTCGTGAAGTGCGTGACAGTGGATCTCGAGGTCCCAGCGAACGCCCAAATCATCCTCGAAGGCTACGTGGATCCGGGCGAACGGCGCCGCGAAGGCCCGTTCGGGGATCACACGGGGTTCTATTCCCACCCTGACGACTACCCCGTGTTCCACCTCACGTGCGTGACGCAGCGGAACCGACCGGTGTACCTCACCACTATCGTCGGGATTCCGCCGATGGAGGATTACTATCTCGGCAAAGCGAGCGAGCGGATCTTTCTCCCACTCATTCGCAAAACGCTGCCGGAAATCGTCGACATGCACTTTCCGGCGGCAGGCATCTTCCATAACCTCGTGGTCGTCTCGATCGACAAGCGTTATCCAGGGCACGCCCGCAAGATCATGAACGCATTCTGGGGCCTCGGGCAGCTGATGTTCTCGAAGACGATCATCGTGGTTGACAAGGACGTGAAGGTGCAGAACGAGGCCGAGGTCGCGTGGATCGTCGGCACGCACTACGACCCGGAGCGCGACGTCCAGTTCACCCGAGGTCCGGTCGACGATCTCGATGATTCGAGCGACCTGCCGGCATTCGGCGGCAAGATGGGCATCGACGCGACCCGCAAGTGGGCGTCGGAGGGCTTCAAACGACCGTGGCCGAAACGGATTACCACGACGGAGCAGGCTGGCCGAAGAGCGGAAGCCATCTGGGCAAAGATCGGGAAAGGATGGAGCGGCTGACGAGTGACCGATCGGGGGGGAAGGGGTTCGTGATTCGGTTCTCGAAAGAGCGATGTCACTAGAAGAGCTGGCGGCGCGCATCGAGAGAGGCGAGACGCTTTCAGATGTCGATGCGCGGGCAATCCTCGAGACGAACGATCTGATTACGGTCGGCATGATGGCCGACGACGTTCGCCGCCGCATGCACGGGAGTCGGACGACGTTCGTGCGCGTGTTCGAACTCCACGTCGATGCTCCGCCCGCGTCGCTGCCGCCCCGCGTGTCCGCCGGTGAAATCCGGATCGTAGGGGAGCCTCGAACGATCGAGGCTGCGCTCGCATCCGTACGTGCGGCTGCCGCTCTTGCGAATGGACTTCCGGTAACCGGGTTTTCACTCGCAGCGCTGGAGGCGGTCGCTACGGTGACTGACGATCTCCGCGCAATCTGTCTGAGATTACGGGACGCCGGACTCGAAGCGATTGCCGACGTTCCGCTGGACGTCGTCCGTGATATGGAGGCGAGCGTGGCTGCTGCCCGCAGCGCGGGACTGGCCGTGCAGCGTCTGACCGTCAGCACGCTGACAGAAACCGAGCGCATTGCGATCGCTCATCGCGCCCGCGATCTGCAGACAGCGCTCGGCGGGTTCAAAGCGTTCGCGCCGCTGCCGACGTCGACCTCAGTCGCTGCCCCGACCACGGGCTACGATGATGTGAAGCAGGTCGCGCTGGCGAGAATGCTGCTCACGAACATCGAGTCGATTCAGGTGGACTGGGTGCGGTACGGCCCAAAGCTCGCACAAGTCGCGCTGACGGTCGGCGCGGACGACATCGACGGTGTGGCGGCGGTAGATCCTGGAATGCTGGGGACTCGACGGAGTCCGCTCGAAGAGATTCGCGGCAGCATCCGCGCCGCAGGTCTGGAGGCGGTGGAGCGCGATGGACGATTCGAGTTGCGCCGTGACGCTCGCGCCGGTTGATGGAGAAGACGGAGGTCGCGGAGAAGAGCGTTCACTGCGGAGGCACGGAGCACACGGAGAACAAAGTTGTGTTCTTGAAATTGCTACAATCGGTCTGTTCGAATTCCGAGACACACCAAAAGCCTATAGCCCGAGCCGAACGCGGTTATTCGGTCTTACTTACCAGAAGAACCGCCGTGAACTCCGTGACTCCGCGGTGAAAGGTTTGTCCGTGCCCTCCGCCTCCTCCGAGCAGCCGCGGCTAATCACACAATGCCTCCAATCCGCATCGGTGCCGTCGGTTATCTGAACGCGCGTCCGCTCGTGTACGGCCTCGAGTTGATGCCGGAGCGCTTCTCGGTTCGATTCGACGTTCCGTCCAAATGCGCCGCGCTTCTGCACGGGAATTCGATCGATGTCGGGATGATTCCATCGATCGAATATCTGCGCGGTCACGACGTGTACTGCATCGTCCCCGACATCGGGATCGTGTCGGATGGTCCCGTCGCATCGGTGGCGCTCTTTGCGAGCAAGCCGATCGATGAAATTCGAACGATCGCGGCCGATACGAGCTCGCGGACCTCGACTGTCCTCCTGCGCATCCTCTGCTATGAGGATCTCGCGATCGATCCAACCTTCGTGCCGATGGTGCCGGATGCCACGTCGATGCTGACGCAGTGCGACGCCGCGCTCCTCATCGGCGATCCGGCGCTGTTCCTGGAGCACAAGTCGGCCGGACTTCGGAAGATCGATCTGGGTGAGCGATGGACAGCACTGACCGGTCTGCCGTTCGTGTGGGCATTCTGGGCAGGCCGTCCGGGCGTCCTGGCCCCCGCCGATGTCGGCGCGCTCCTGTCGGCACGCGATGGCGGTGTCAGGTCGTCGGACCGGATTGCGGACGAGTACTGCGGTCCGGGTCGCGCGGAGCTTGGTCAGGCGTACTTGAGGGAGAATATCCGGTACAGCCTGGGTGCGCGCGAGCAGGCGGGTCTGGCGCGCTATTACGCCTTGGCGAAACAGCACGATCTGATCGACTCCGCCGATCGCGGGCTGGCGTTCTACAGCCGGTAGAAGTGACTTCAAACCTGTGGTGTGCGCCTTCAGGCGGACTCCTGCGCGGGTTGAAGCCGGCGCCGACGAGGGTTTGAAACCATTTCTACTGTGTAACCCGAGGGACTGGGGGTCTGACCCCAGTGACCGGAAGCGAACGATGACGGTGAGCCAACTGGCAGACAAGGTGGCGCTGGGCGAGCGGCTCGACAGGGTCGAGGCGCTGCACCTCTATCAAGAGGCGTCGACTTCACTGCTCGGTCGGCTCGCGGACGGTGTCCGCGCGCGCAAGCACCCTGACGGGATCGTGACCTACATCATCGACCGCAACGTCAACTACACCAACGTCTGCGTCGCACGTTGCAATTTCTGCGCATTCTATCGACCGGTGGGATCCGACGAAGGCTACGTGCTCGGTTTCGAGGAGATCTTTCGCAAAATCGACGAAACGATCGCTCTCGGCGGCGGTCAGCTGCTGCTGCAAGGCGGTCACAATCCGGACCTCCCGCTGGAGTGGTACGAGGACCTGTTCCGCGCCGTCAAGCGACGTTACCCGACGTTCCGCCTGCACGCGCTCTCGCCGCCGGAAGTCGTCCACATCTCGCGGCTTTCTCGCCTTCCGGTCCCGCAGGTTATTGAGCGTCTGATCGACGCAGGGTTGGACAGCATTCCCGGTGGCGGCGCGGAGATCCTGGTCGATCGCGTACGGAAGCTGCTGAACTGCTACGGCAAGGCAACATCTGATGAGTGGCTCGACGTGATGCGTCACGCCCATCGAGCCGGCCTTCGCACGACGGCGACGATGATGTACGGGACGGTCGAGACGGACGAAGAACGCCTGGAGCATCTGTTTCGTCTGCGGGAGGTGCAGGACGAAACGGGAGGCTTCACTGCGTTCATCACGTGGAGCTATCAGCCCGAGCACACCGAGCTCGGCGGCGGCGAGGCGACGGGCATCGACTACCTGCGAACGCTTGCGATCGCTCGCATCGTGCTCGACAACTTCGACAACCTTCAGGCGTCATGGGTCACACAGGGCGGGAAGGTGGGTCAGTTGAGCCTCGCTTTCGGCGCAAACGACATGGGCAGCGTCATGATCGAGGAAAACGTCGTTCGTGCCGCTGGCGCAAGCTACTGCATGGACGAGATCGAAATCGTTCGGAACATCGAGAACGCCGGCTTTGTTCCCAAGCGCCGCAACATGCATTACGAGATTCTCGGTGATCCGATCTTTCGTGAGCGCGCCGTGCCGCGCATGCTGGAGCTCGCGGTCGCACGCGCTGATGGCGACACGAGCCGCCCGCCGGAGATCAATCGCTACGCTGCCCGCAGCGCGGTGGAGAAGGCCAGGCGCAGCCAACGCGACAGCCAATGACGGGCACAGAGGAGACGGAGCGCACGGAGGATCTCATTACCGCGGAGTCACAAACTTTACGGAGCCATTTTTGGTATTTCTCAGCGAACGACGCGGCTCAGCGGTAAATGCTTTGTCCGCACGCTCCGTCTCCTCCGATCGACTTGGACTGCATCGCCGATGACGCTCATCCACCGCGGCGCCTGGCTCCTACCCATCAGCCATCCGCCGATCGCCGATGGTTGGGTAGCCGTTGACGACGGTTTCATCGTGGCGGTTGGCGGCCCCCATAATCCGCTGCCTGCCGGGGCCGAGGAGAACCATTCGCCTGACGCTCGATCAGCGGTCGGAGGTGCTGTCGCCATTCTGCCGGGGCTCGTCAACGCCCACGTGCATCTCGAGCTGTCCTGGATGCGCAGTCAGGTTCCTCCGGATCAGTCGATGGCATCATGGGCCGGCAAGCTGCTCGCGCTGCGGCGCGGGGCTGGTGGGGACTCGCTGCCGCCGATCGTCGATGCCGTCCGAGAGACGCGAGCGAGTGGCACGGCGCTCGTTGGTGACGTGACGAATTCGCTCGCGTCGTACGAGGCGCTGGCGCAGAGCGAGCTCTCTGCGGCGGTGTTTCGCGAAGTCATCGGGTTCGCGATCGATGACGCCGGCGGTGTGATACGCGAAGTCCAGGCGCAATTGAGCCAGCTTACGGCAATCGGCCGGCTGCGACCGTCAATCGTTCCACATGCGCCGTATTCCGTCTCACCCGAGCTCTTCGTCGCAATTGCCGCGGCGGGTGACAGACCAATCAGCGTGCACGTCGGAGAGTCGGCAGAGGAGATTGAGTTCCTTCGAACGGGCGACGGACCCTGGCGTTCTCTGCTCGAGGAGCTGGGAGCGTGGCGTGCGAGCTGGAGTCCACCTTCGTGCGGGCCGGTCGAATACCTCGATCGTTGCGGTCTCGTGAATTCGCGCCTTCTCGCCGTGCACGGCGTGCAGCTGACCGGCACGGAGCTCGCGCGACTCCGTTCGGCGCGAGCGACCGTCGTCACGTGTCCGCGAAGCAACCAATGGACTGGGGCGGGTGCACCGCCCATCGATCGGTTCTACCATTCGGGCGTCCGGGTCGCGATCGGCACCGACAGTCTTGCGAGCGTCGAGGACCTCAACATGTTCAACGAGCTCGCGGAAGTTCGTCGCCTGGCGCCGCTGGTTTCCGCCAATCGCATCCTCGCGAGCGCGACGCTCTCAGGCGCGGAGGCGCTCGGATTCGCCAACGAGCTCGGAACGATCGAGCCGGGGAAGCGTGCCGAGCTGATCGCGGTGCGCGTTCCCGCGAATGTGCCCGATGTGGAAGAATACCTCGTCGGCGGCATCGAGCCGACCGAGATCCGATGGCTGGATCGCGATTGAACCTTTTCAGTGGGCGCGGGGCTCCACCCCCGCGCGCTCTCGCTCGCCGGCTTCGCGGCTCGCTCGGGCTGCAGGCGCTGAACCATGAACCGCTTGTGGACGTACGGCTCCTTCGTTCGTTTCAGCCACTCCGTCTTCGCGCTGCCGTTCGCGCTGACGGGTGCGTTGCTGGCGCTGCACAGGACGCCCGGGTGGACGCTCACGACTGCCGCCCTTCGCATCGCGTGGATCGTCGTCGCGATGGTCGCTGCACGCAGCGCGGCCATGGGGTTCAACCGCCTCGCCGACGCGTCGTACGACGCATTGAATCCGCGAACGGCCGCGCGCGAGCTGCCGCGAGGCCTGATGACGCGAACGGAGGCGATCGTGTTCGTAGCTGTCGCATCCATCGTATTCGTCTACGCCGCGTGGATGCTGGGGCCGGTCTGCTTCGCTCTCTCGCCTGTCGCCCTGTCGATCGTGTTCTGGTACTCGCTGGCGAAGCGCGTCACCAGCTACACGCAGGTGTTCCTGGGTCTCGCGATGGCGGTCGCGCCCGTCGGCGGCTGGCTGGCGGCGGGCGGTCGCGGCGGCTGGGAGCCATGGCTGCTTGGGCTCGCGATCGGCACCTGGGTCGGTGGGTTCGACGTGTTGTACGCGTGCCAGGACGTCGATTTCGATCGCGCACACGGGCTACGGTCGATTCCGGTCCGGTTCGGCATCGAGCGCGCGCTCGTGATTTCACGTGTGATGCACGTCATGACGATTGCGGGCCTCATGGCCCTGACAGGGGCAGCGGATCTGGGATGGATTTACGTGGCGGGTGTCACCGCAGTGGCCGCGCTCCTCGTCTACGAGCAATCGCTCGTCAGCGCGCGCGATCTGTCTCAGGTCAAGCGCGCGTTCGATCTCAACGGGTACGTCGGCATCCTCTACCTCGTGACCACGGCCCTGGCAATCTATGTCGGATGAGACACCACCCGGGCGGCGGTCGATTGCCGTGGCGATCACCGGCGCGAGCGGGGCCCTGTACGCCGCGCGGACGATGGCGGCGCTGCTCGAGCGCGGCTGCCATCTCGAATTGATCGTTTCGGAGTACGGCCGTCGATTGCTCCGCGACGAGCTCGGTGACGACGCGGCCGTCGACAAGCTGCGAGAATACCTTGCGGCAACGTACGGCGACGCCGTCCGCACAGGTACGTACACGCTTCACCGGAACAAGGATCTCGGCGCGAAGCTCGCAAGCGGCAGCCAGGATTGCGAGGCGATGGTCGTGGTGCCGTGCTCGATGAAGACGCTCGCAGGCATCGCCCACGGCCTCTCTCGCAACCTCGTCGAGCGTGCCGCCGACGTCATGCTGAAGGAACATCGCACGCTCATCATCGTCCCGCGCGAGACGCCAATGAGTCTGCCGCAGCTGCGCAACATGGTGCTCTGTGCGGAAGCCGGCGCGATGGTCATGCCTGCCATGCCCGCCTTCTACCAGATGCCGAACACGCTCGACGATCTCGCGGACTTCATGGCCGGCAAGATCCTCTCAGCTCTCGGGTTTCGACATCAGCTCTATCCCTCATGGGAGGGGCGGTGTTGACTTGAGGCACCTGATATCGGAGAAGACGGAGCACACGGAAAAATCTCCACCGCGGAGTCACGAAGCTCACGGAGTAAGGAAATAGTTTCTTGACCTCCGTGAAGCCCGTGCCTCTGTGGTGAACGCTTTTTCCGCGCTATCCGTCTCCTCAGACGTCCGGTGCTGCGGCAGTCTACGTTCGACGTGAATCGCTCACCTGACAAGACTCCGGCCCGCATCGCGGGCATGTTCGACGCGATTGCGCCGCGCTACGACCTGCTGAACCATGTCCTCAGCGCGGGGCTCGATCGGCGATGGCGCGATCGTGCGGTGGATGCGTTGGCGCTCGCGCCGGCATCACGCGTGCTCGATCTGTGCACGGGCACCGGGGATCTCGCGATCGCAGTCGTTCGCCGATCCGCGGGCGCCTCGGTCGTGGGGGTGGACTTCGCTGGTCGCATGCTGCGCCTTGGGCTCGAGAAGACGACGGCGGCCGGACTATCGGATCGCATCCGCCTCGTACGCGGTGACGCGACGCGAATCCCGCTCGCCGCGTCGTCCTGCAACGCCGCGACGATTGCGTTCGGCATCCGCAACGTTGCCGAGCCCGAGCGCGCGCTGGCCGAAGTCGCGCGCACGCTCACGCGCGGCGGGCGTCTTGCCATCCTCGAATTCGGACAGCCGCAAATTCCCGGGATCCGCACGCTCTACTCGTGGTACTTCCGGTATCTCCTTCCCCTCGTCGGGCGGCTCGTCTCGAAGCATCAGAGCGCGTATTCGTACCTCCCTGCATCGGTTGGTACGTTTCCGCCGCCTCACGAGTTCGCGCGGATGCTCGAATCGCACGGCTTCAGCAATGTGCGTGCGGTCCCGCTCTCGTTCGGAATCGTGTACTTGTTCACTGCCGAACGCGCGTAGCCGGCTCCTCAGAAAATTGCAGCGGTAATGCAACCAGCTGATGTGTGGAACCCAAGGAAGATTGCAGAACGGTCAACGGTCTAATCGAAAGAGCGCCGGATCCGGCGCGCGAACTCAGCAACGAAGATCGGCCAACTGGCGAGCGATGGAGAATCACGGAGTCGCCATCCGTACAGCCTCAACCACCGAAATGAACCCAATCCCGAACCCCGCTCCTCTGAGGTCAGCGAGAGCTATCGAACTATCGGCCTACCCGTTACCGCGAAGCTGTTATACTCGTTAAATTCCTGATGTACTTCGACTTCGAGGATAATCGGCCGGACACGCCGACCATACCGCGGCCCATGACGACGCGCGAGATGGTCATGGGCACGATCATCCTTCATCTGCTCGTGTTCATCTTGATCCTCATTGCTCCGACCCTGCCGTTCATGAAGGCGCTGGAAGCGCGGCGGCAGCAGGCGCTCGAGGAGATCAAGCAGCGTGAGCTGCAGCGTCAGAAGGAAGCGGCACGCTTCGTCTTCGTGCAGCCGCGGATCGATACGCCAGCACCCAAGCCGCCGCCACGCGCGGACCTCTCCGACATAGATCGACAGGCGCGGACGACAATGCGGGCGCCGAATCCGACGAATCGGATGCCGTTTTCACGCGGCAATAGCCCTGAGCGGATCGAGGCCGCGCCGCCGGTTGAAGCACGGCGGGCGCCCGAGACGCCTCCGCCCCAGCCCGCGTCGCCGACGGAACCTGACCCGTCGCGTTCGAGTGTCACATTGCCGGACGCACCATCAGCGGTCGAACAGCGCCCCCAGGACAACTCGAAACAGAACCCGCGCGGACCCGCTGTCGGGGTGATTGCCGATGCCATTCGTAACGTTCAGAAATACGCACAGAGGGACAGCTTCCAGAACATCCAGGGTGGCGCCGATCAGGAACCTGCGCCGTCGATCCAGTTCGACACGAAGGGCGTCGAATTCGGGCCGTGGCTGCGCCGCTTCGTCGCGCAGATCCGGCGGAACTGGTTCATTCCGTACGCGGCAATGTCGATGCACGGGCACGTGGTCCTGACGTTCTACGTCCACAAGGACGGCCGCATTACTGACTTGTCGATTCTGAGGCCGAGCGGCCTCGACGCGTTCAATCGCTCCGCGCAGAACGCGATCCTGGCGTCGAACCCTACGCAGCCGTTGCCGCCCGAATATCCCGACGACAAGGCGTTCTTCACAGTCACGTTCTTCTTCAACGAGAACCCCGGGAACCAATGACCTGGCCCACGCGCACGCAGCAGCTCGGACTGGTGATGCTGCTCGCCGCGCTCGCGCTGCTCGCGCTGGCGCGCGCGATTTCGGCGACGTGACCGGTGCCAGGCCTCTGCTCGTCGCGATCGTCGGACCCACCGCGACGGGGAAGAGCGCGCTCGGCATTGCGCTCGCTCGTCGTTTCGGGGGGGAGATCGTAAGCTGCGACTCCACCGCCGTCTACCGGGGCTTCGACATCGGCACCGACAAGGTGCCGTTCGCGGCGCAGGCCGGCATTCCGCATCACATGGTCGACGTCGTCGATCCGCGCGAGGAGTACTCGGCGGCGCGGTACGCGCGTGAGGCAGCTGCCGTCATCCGCGAGGTCACGGCGCGCGGTCGGCTTCCGATCCTGGTTGGCGGCACGGGTCTGTATTATCGAGCGCTGACGCGCGGCTTCTTTCCGGGGCCGGGCCGTAATGTCGCGCTGCGCGCGCGACTCGACCGCATCGCCGATCGGCGTGGACCCGAGCGCCTGCACCGCGTGCTGGCGAGGATCGATGCTGCGTCGGCCGTCCGTATCCAGCCTCGCGATCGGAAGCGGCTGATTCGCGCCCTCGAGGTGTACTTCCTGACCGGACGATCGCTGACGGAGCACTTCGCATCGACCGAGGCTCCGCTGCCGGAGTATCGGCTCGCTGCGTTCGCGCTACGGGTTCCACTGGAGACGATCGCCGAGCACGTCGCGAGGCGCGTCGACACACAGTTCGCGCAGGGACTGCTCGACGAGATCAAGGGCCTCCTCGCGTCCGGCGTTCCCGAGACAGCGCATCCATTCACGGGTCTCGTGTACCGCCAGGCGCTCGAGCACCTGAAGGGGGTGCGCGACGAAGCCGCCACGCGCGAGCTCATCGTGCGCGAGAACCGGAAGTACGCACGGCGCCAGTTGATCTGGTTCAGGAAAGAGCCTAATCTACAGTGGATTTCCGCCGCGGGCGAGCGCGAAGAGACTCAAGACCAGGTTGCGCGCGCTCTTGCGGCGGTGGAGAACCTTCGCAATGCCCCAAACACGTGAGCCCCGCCCGGCTGCCGCGCAGCCGAACATCCAGGATGTCTTCCTGAACTACGCGCGTCGGGAAAAGCTGTCGGTGCAGATTCGGCTCATGGATGGAACGGACTTCGAAGGACGTGTCAAGAACTTCGATCGCTTTGCCGTCATCGTCGAGCACTCCGGCGCCGACCACATGGTCTTCAAGCACGCCATTGCCACCATCCGCTCACCTCGGACGATGAGCAATTACTACTCGAGTCACGAAGGGTAGCCGTGATCAGCAACTCGTGATGCCAGCGGCAACGCCGACGCGAGTGATCCTCATCGTGCTCGACAGCGTCGGCATTGGCGAGTTGCCGGACGCGGCAGCCTACGGCGACGAGGGTAGCAACACCATCGGCAACATCGCCCGTACGGTGGGCCTGACGGTTCCAACACTACGAGCGCTCGGACTGGGCCGTATCGTCGACGGACTCGGAGGGGAAGCGGCTGCATCACCGCTCGGAGCCTTCGGCCGGATGGCGGAAGCGTCGCCTGGCAAGGACTCCGTGACCGGCCATTGGGAAATGATGGGTCTGGTCCTCGATCGCGCATTCCCGGTGTTTCCGGACGGATTTCCCGACGATTTGATGCAGACCTTCGAGTCACGCATCGGGCGTGGGACTCTGGGAAACAAGGCTGCGTCGGGAACGGCGATCATCGACGAGCTGGGACCCGAGCACATTCGGTCGGGAAAACCGATTGTCTATACATCTGCCGACAGTGTGTTCCAGATTGCCGCTCACGAGGACATCATCCCTGTTCCGGAGCTCTATCAATACTGTGCGATCGCGTATGAGCTCGCGGCACGCGGTCGCGGCATCGGCCGCGTGATCGCGCGGCCATTCGTTGGAGTGGCAGGCGCATTCAAGCGGACGGCAAACCGTCGTGACTTCGCGCTCACGCCGTTCGCGCCAACGCTGCTGGATCGATTGAAGGCTGCCGGCCACGCGGTCGTCGCGATCGGTAAGATCGAGGATCTGTTCGCGGGGCAGGGGATCACGTCCGCCGTGCACACGGGGAGCGACGATCACGGGATGGACGAGATCGCTTCTGCCATGCAGTCGACCGCGACAGGGTTCATCTTCGCGAATCTCGTTGATTTCGACGCGGTGTACGGCCACCGAAACAATCCGGAAGGATACGCGGCCAACCTCGAACGGTTCGACCACCGCCTGTCGGTGCTGCTGCCGCGCGTCCAGCCCCACGACCTCGTCGTCCTGACCGCCGATCACGGCAACGATCCCACCACACCGAGTACGGATCACTCACGCGAGTACGTTCCGCTCTTCATCGTTGGCAGTGCGGTTCGGAGCGGAGTGGACCTCGGCGTTCGCCGGACGTTCGCCGACGTGGGTCAAACGCTCGCCGAGCTCTTCGGCGTCGGACCGCTCGATCACGGTACGAGCTTTCTCGCCGAGATCCTGGTGTGATTTCATAGATCTGTGAAGATCGGTGAAATGAGTATCCGCGAGCAGCTCGAACAGCGCGAGCGCGAGATTCTTGCGCCTCAGGCGGCGAAGAGTGCCGCCAGCCGCGGGCGTGCGAGAGACGAACCGGACGATCCGATTCGGCCGGCGTTCCAGCGCGATCGCGATCGTGTGATCCACTGCAAGGCTTTCAGGCGGCTCATTCACAAGACGCAGGTCTTCTTTGCGCCGACCGGCGATCACTATCGGACGCGGCTGACGCATACGCTCGAGGTCTCTCAGATTGCCCGGAGCATCGCGAAGGTGCTTCACCTCAACGAAGAGCTCACCGAAGCCATTGCGCTCGGACACGATCTCGGCCACACGCCGTTCGGCCACGCGGGTGAACGCGTCCTCAACGATCTGATTCCCGGCGGTTTCAACCACTACGAACAAAGCCTGCGCATCGTCGACATTCTCGAGAACGACGGCGCCGGCCTGAACCTCACGTGGGAAGTCCGCGACGGGATCGCGCGCCATTCGAAAGGGAAGAGCGGAATGCCCGTCGGCGCCGATCCCGATCACCGTGCCAGTACGATCGAAGGGCAGATTGCACGCGTTGCCGACATCATCGCGTACGTCAACCACGACATCGACGATGCGGTCAGGGCAGGCATACTGAAGGACGAGGATCTGCCGTCGGCGCGTGTCGAGGTGCTGGGCCGTACGTCGTCGGAGCGCATCGGTCGAATGGTGACCGACGTCGTGTTGCAGACCCTCCGGTGCGGGCTGACAGAAATCAAGATGAGCGACGAGATCCTGCAGGCAACCGTCGGCCTGCGCGCGTTCCTGTTCGATGCCGTGTACGAGAACGAGCTCGCGACGGCGGAGTTCAAGAAGGCGGCAGGTATTCTCGGCGGACTCTGGGAAAAGGTCCGCGATCGCGCCGGTGAGTTCCTCGATACGAGGACGATTGCGTCGGAGGGTCTCGATATCGCTGCCGGCGACTTTCTTGCCGGGATGACCGATCGCTACGCCGTCAACCTGTATGAGCAGCTGTTCATCCCGAAGCCGTGGGTGTCGTTGCGGGATCTGTGAGGCCAGGCTTGAGGCTCAAGGCTCTGGGCCGCCCAAACCTTGAGCCCAAAGCCTTCCCGGGTATAATCAAGGGTTCCAGCCGCAGGGCGGCACCAGACCATGCTGCTCGATCTCAACAAGCTGCGCGGGTCCTGTGAGCATGTCGTGCGAACGTTCGACCCCTCGGCATTCGACCCGCAGGACGAGGACTACCGCGTCGCCGCGCCGGTCGAGCTGTCGATGGACGTCGAGAAGGCCGGCGGAGAGGCATTTCGCGTCTCGGGGCGGGTGACGACCCGTCTCGAGCTGGTGTGCAGCCGGTGCGTAGAGCCATTCGACGTGCCGGTGGACACGACGTTCGAGCTCCGCTACGTTCCGCAAGCCGAGAACGCCGGAGAAGGTGAGCGCGAGATAGCCGAAGACGATTTGACGACGGCCTACTATCGGGAAGGAATACTGGACGTCAGCGATCTGCTGCGCGAGCAGTTTCAGCTCGCGCTGCCGATGAAGCCGTTGTGTACCGAGGACTGCCGCGGGCTCTGCCCTGAATGCGGCGCAACCTTGAACAAGACAACGTGCAGCTGCGCGCCGAAGTGGGAGGATCCCAGACTCGCGCCGCTCAGAGCGTTGCTGAACCGAGAGAAGGAGAGCTAGATGCCCAACCCCAAACGGCGGCACTCGAAGACGCGAACCGCCAAGCGCCGCACGCACGACGCGCTCGATCCGGTTCCCGTCGGAGTCTGTCCGCAGTGCCACGAGGCCAAGGCGCCGCACAAGGTCTGCCCGCACTGTGGCTACTACAAAGGACGCCAGGTCCGCGAGGTCGAAGAGGCATAGGTTCTGCGATTCATGCGGATCGCAATCGACGCGCTTGGTGGTGATCATGGCCCCGGCAGCATCATCGATGGCGCGCTCGTGGCGGCCCGTCACCGGCAGATCGCCTTGCTGTTTGTCGGCCCGCGCGACGTTCTCACGCGCGAGCTGACCCGCCATCCCGGGTCAGCGTCCCTCGACATCCAGATCCTCGATACGCAGGAACGCGTCGAGATGGCCGAGCCCGCGGCAGCTGCGCTGCGCCGGAAACCTCGTGCGTCGATTCGTCTTGCGACCGAAGCGGTGCGCGACGGTCGCGCGGACGCGGTCTTCAGCGCCGGGCACACCGGCGCATCGGTGATCGCGGCGCACGCGGCGTTTGGGCGCCTGCCGGGCGTCGATCGTCCGGCACTGGTGACAATCATTCCCACTCGGCGGACCCCGGCGGTCCTCTTGGACTGTGGGGCGAGCGTCGAATGCCGTCCGCAGCATCTCGTGCAGTTTGCGATCTTGGGCTCGGCATATGCTCGCATTGCCCTCAGCCGCGATGAGCCGCGCGTCGGATTGTTGTCGGTCGGCGAGGAAGAGACCAAGGGCAACGATCTGACACGGGAGGCGCATCAACTGCTCAAGGCTGCACCGATTCGGTTCGTCGGCAACGTCGAGGGTCGAGACGTCTACGGGGGCAGCACCGACGTCATCGTCTGCGATGGCTTCACCGGCAATGTCACGTTGAAGATCAGCGAGGGGCTGGTGGAAACGGTCGAAGCGTTGCTCGACGAAGAGCTGTGGTCAACTTTCGGAACACGCGTAGGCTACTTGTTGTCCCGGCAGGCCTATCGCCGTTTCCGGCGCCGGATGGATTATTCCGAGTACGGCGGCGCGCCGCTCGTCGGCCTGCGCGGCCTCTGCATCGTGGGCCATGGCCGGTCGTCGCCCAAGGCCGTTCGGAATGCCGTCCTCATGGCTGCGCGCTTCGTGCAGGATCGGCTCGTCGACAGTCTCGCGCGTAGAATCGCGCAGACGAGCATCGCCCCTTCAGCGGCACCATCCGTACCTTCCAGTTTCAGAGAGCTCGATTCATCAACCCGTGAACGGCCGTCCACCGAAACGAACCAGGAACTCCGAGCCCCGTCCGTCAGCGAGGCTCAGCGCGCCCCGAGCCCGGTCGAGGGGCCGACTTCGAGGGCCGAGTGATCGACACCAGGGCCGCCATCGCCTTCGTGTTTCCTGGTCAGGGTGCCCAGCAGGTCGGCATGGGTCGCGCTCTGGCCGACGAGTTCAAGGCCTGTCGCGATGTCTTCGACGAGGCGGACGTTGCGCTGAACGAATCGCTGTCGACGCTGTGTTTCGAAGGCCCTGAAGACCGTCTGCTGTTGACGGAGAACACCCAGCCAGCGATTCTCGCGACGAGTGTCGCGATCGCGCGGCTCGTCGCGTCCGAAGGCGTGCAGCCATCGTTCGCGGCGGGACACAGCCTGGGCGAGTACTCGGCTCACGTGATCGCCGGAACGTTATCCTTCGCGGATGCCCTGAAGACGGTGCGTCGTCGTGGGCGCTACATGCAGGAGGCGGTGCCTGTCGGCGAAGGCGCGATGGCAGCAATCCTGGGTCTCGACGCCGCGGCGGTGACGGCGGCTTGCGACCACGCAGCGAGCGAAATGCCGGCGCGCGTCGTGTCACCCGCCAACCTGAACGCTCCTGGGCAGATCGTCATCGCAGGTCATGCGGACGCTGTCGCGCGGGCGGGTGAGCTGGCGCGCGCTCGAGGCGCAAAGCGAGTGATCCCGCTCAGCGTCAGCGCACCGTTCCACTGCGCGCTCATGAAGCCGGCCGAGGATCGCCTGGCGATTGATTTCCAGTCGCTGACTGTGACGAATCCACGAATTCCAGTCGTCGCCAACGTCGATGCCGAACCGAAGCGTGGCGCGTCGGCGGCGATCGACGCCCTGATCCGGCAAGTCTCCGCGCCGGTGCGCTGGCAGGAGTGCGTGACACGGCTGATTGCCGAGGGCGTGACGACGTTCGTCGAGCTCGGTCCAGGGACGGTGCTCGCGGGTTTGATAAAGAAGACTGACAGGCGCGTCGCGGTCCTGAGCATCGGCGATGTCGAGGGCCTTGCTGCCGCGCGGGCTCAATTACAGCGCGCGTGATTTGCTGGGAATGGACGTCAAGACTTCCGCTCTCTCAATTCTCGGTCGCCGCGCCGGAGGCGCCGCTTCAGCATTCCGCGACTGGCTTCTACTATGATTGACCTATCCGGCCGGGTTGCGATCGTAACCGGCGCATCGCGCGGAATCGGCCGAGCGATTGCGTTGAGGCTCGCTGGTCTGGGCGCGCACGTAGTTGCCGCAGCACGCGAAGACCACGCCCGTGCCGTCGCGGAGGAGATTGGCGCGGCCGGCGGAAGCGCCGAGGCAGTGCCGCTCGACGTGACTGATGCGGCAGCTGGCGACCAGGTCGTCACTTCGGTGCTCGAGCGTCGCAGCCGGATCGATGTCCTCGTGAACAATGCGGGCATCGCGCGCGACCACTTGATGCTTCGCATGAAGCGCGCGGACTGGGATGCGGTGCTGGCGACGAACCTGACGTCGGCGTTTTCGCTGACGCAGGCCGTGCTCAAACCGATGATCCGGCAGCGCGCCGGGCGCATCATCTGCATCAGCTCCGTCGTCGGTCAGGCCGGCAATGCCGGTCAGGCGAATTACGCTGCGTCGAAGGCGGGCATCATCGGATTCGTGAAAGCGGTTGCTCTGGAGGTCGCGTCGCGTGGGATCACCGTGAACGTCGTCGCGCCCGGAATGATCGAAACGGACATGACCAAGGCAATCACCGAGGTCGCGCGCGAAGACTGGGCGTCGAGGATTCCGCTCCGGCGGCTCGGCACGGCGGACGACGTTGCCTCGGCCGTGTGCTTCCTCGCCTCGGATGAGGCGTCGTATATTACGGGACAGGTTCTCGCCGTGAACGGCGGGATGTACCTGTAGCGCGGGTCTGTCACTCGCAAACAGAGCACGCGGGTCGCTGCGACTCGCGGTGGAGGGCTGAATGGCCGTCGCAGACAAAGTCAAGAGCATCATCGTGGAGCAGCTGGGCGTCGACGAGGAGGAGGTCACGCCGGATGCGTCGTTCGTCGACGATCTGGGTGCGGACTCGCTCGACACCGTGGAGCTGGTGATGGCGTTCGAGGAGGAGTTCGGCATCGAGATTCCCGATGAAGACGCCGAGAAGATTACCCGCGTCAAGGAAGCTATCGAGTACATCGACTCGCACAGCAAGAAGAAATAGCTCTCCGACGGAGGACATTTGAGCAGGCGAGTCGTCATCACGGGCGTCGGCCTCGTTTCGCCGCTGGGCATCGGCACGCAGGCGAACTGGAACGCGCTCTGCGAAGGGCGGAGCGGGATTGGTCCGATCACGCATTTCGATGCGTCGCAGTTCTCGGCGCAAATCGCCGGGGAAGTGAAGGACTTCGACCCGCAGAACTTCATCCCGAAGAAAGACGTCAAGAAGATGGACGTCTTCATCCAGTTCGCGATCGCCGCCTCGCAGTTCGCCATGGACGACGCGGGGTTGTCGGTCACCGAGGACATCGCGACGCGGGTCGGCGTGTTCATCGCGTCGGGCATCGGTGGATTCAGCACGATCGAGCGCGAGCATCGCGCGTTGCTCGAGGGTGGTCCGCGGCGGATTTCCCCGTTCTTCATACCAGCATCGATCATCAATCTGGCCGCCGGGCAGGTGTCGATCCGCTTCAGCGCGAAAGGGCCCAACTCCGCGACCTGCACGGCGTGCTCGGCGTCGGCGCACGCGATCGGCGATGCGTTCGAGATCATTCAGCGCAACGACGCCGACATCATGATTGCCGGCGGCTCCGAGGCGGCAATCACGCCGATGGGCGTGGGCGGTTTCGCCGCGATGCGAGCGCTCTCGACTCGCAACGACGACCCCGCGCGCGCGAGCCGGCCTTTCGATCGCGATCGCGACGGCTTCATCATGGGCGAGGGTGCGGGCGTCGTGATCCTGGAGGAACTGGAATTCGCGAAACGCCGTGGCGCGCCGATCTACGCCGAGCTGGTCGGCTACGGCATGTCTGCTGACGCGTACCACATCACGGCTCCCTCGGAGAATGGCGAGGGCGGCATGCGCGTGATGTCGATGGCGCTGCGGCGCGCATGCGTCTCGCCGTCGCAGGTCGATTACGTGAATGCCCACGGCACCTCGACACCGGCCGGCGACGCGATCGAGACTCTCGCGATCAAGCACGTGTTCGGCGATCACGCGCGCAACCTCGCGATCTCGTCGACGAAATCGATGACCGGCCACCTGCTCGGCGCCGCCGGAGGGCTGGAAGCAGGTATCACGGTCCTTGCGATCAAGCACCAGGTCATTCCGCCGACGATCAATTACGACAATCCCGATCCCGAATGCGACCTCGACTACGTGCCCAACCAAGCCCGCGGGGCGCGCGTCGAATACGCGCTGTCGAATTCGTTCGGCTTCGGCGGCACGAACGGGGCCCTCCTCTTCAAAAGGTTCGCTGAGTGAAGATTGCCGTTTGCATCAAGCAGGTCGTCACCCGGGAGTGGCAGCTCCGCGTCGACGACCGCCAGACCTGGATTCGCGACGCTGACGCGAGCTTCGAGCTCAACGAGCCGGACGCGTACGCGCTGGAAGAGGCGCTCAGGCTCCGGGAAAGCCACGGCGGCGACGTGGTGGTGTGCTCGGCAGGACCGGCGCGCGCGGCACAGGTCGTCCGGGAGGCGCTCGCACGTGGCGCCGATCGCGCGATCCTCGTCGAGTCGAATGCCCTGGCGACGGCCGACGCGTCTACGGCGGCAGATGCCCTCGCATCGGCGATTCGCGACGAGCAGTTCGATCTCGTGCTGACCGGGTTGCAGTCCGACGATCAGGGGTTCGGACAGGTTGGCGTCGTGGTCGCCGAGAAGCTGGGCATGCCGCACGCGACGATCATCATGGAAGTGCAGGTCGCAGACGGTGGTCTGCGCGTCAAGCGCGAGCTGGAGGGCGGCTGGTTCCAGTGGATTGGGCTTCCGCTGCCGGCAGTCCTCACGATCCAGAGCGGCATCAACCAGCTTCGCTACGCAACGCTGAAGGGCATCATGGCGGCCAAGAAGAAAGAAATCCGCCGCGTGTCGCCCGCCTCGGCCCCGGAGCCTACCCAGCGTATCGTTCGGGTGTATTTCCCGGAGAAGGCCAAGCAGACCCAGATGATCGAAGGGCCTTCCGCCACAGCGGCTCAGAAACTGATTGCGCGGCTGCGTGACGAGGCGCGGGTCCTGTAAACGCGTATTCCCGCGGATTACGCATCAGAGGAACAGTTACCTGAATGATTCTCGTACTAGCCGAACAACGCGAAGGAACGTTGAACCGCGCGAGCTGGGAGGCAATCGCAGCTGCTCAACAGGCCGGCGGCCCGATCAAGGTCGGCGTCTTTGGCGGTCACGTAGACGCCGCGGCATCGGAGCTCGCGGCTGCCGCAGTCAGCGAAGTTATCGTCGTCCCGAATGACGCGCTCGCAAGCTACACTGCGGACGGCTATGTGGCCGCAGGCGCCTCGCTGATCCAGCAGGAGCAGCCGTCGCTCGTGTTCCTTCCGCACACCTACCAGACGCGGGACTTCGTCCCGGCCCTCGCGGCTCGGCTCGGGCGCCCGCTGGTCACCGACGTGGTTGCAATCAAGTCGCGGAACGGCGCTCTCGTCTACACGCGGCCGGTCTTTCAAGGCAAATTGAATGCCGACGTTGTCGCCGCCGGCCCTCCACCGCACCTCGTGACGTTCCAGATTGGCGCGTTTCGAGCTGATGCCGCGGCGCGTGGTCCGGCGCCGGCCAGCATCCGCCGGGCATCGTTGACCGTCGATGCAGCCGCGATCCGACAGAAGCCGGAAGCGCCGTTCAAGGAAGCGAAGCAGGCGGTCGATTTGTCGCAGGCGGAGCGAATCGTGGCGGTGGGCCGCGGGATCAAGGGCCAGGAGAACCTCAAAATCGCCGAGCAGCTGGCGCACGCGATCGGAGCCGAGCTTGCGGCGTCGCGGCCGATCTGTGATGCGGGGTGGCTGCCCATGGATCGGCAGATTGGCAGTTCCGGTCAGACCGTGGCGCCGAAGCTGTACCTGGCGCTCGGGATCTCCGGAGCGATCCAGCATCTCGTCGGCATGAAAGGCGCGCGAACGATTGTGGCGATCAACAAGGACGCCGAAGCGCCGATCTTCGAAGTCGCGGACTACGGGATTGTCGGGGATTTGTTTGAAATAGTGCCGGCGATTATCGCGGAGCTGAATAAACAGTGACCGCTGCCGTGCCTCGTGCCTCGTGCCTCGTGCCTCGTGCCGCGTGGTTCGCGCTCGGTTCGCCACGCATTGAAGGAATGATGCGCGCGATCGAAGGAGTCGCGCCACCTCGGACGAGACACCAGGCACACGGCACGAGGCACGGCAGAATTTGCCATCAATGTCCCGCGAAACCCTCGACGTCGACATCCTGATCGTCGGCGGCGGACCAGCTGGCATGTCCGCGGCGCTGCGCCTCGCGCAGCTGCAACGGGAACGCGCCGGCGATCCGCTCGCAATTGCCGTCCTCGAGAAGGCGCGCGAAGTTGGCGCGCACATGCTGTCGGGCGCGGTGCTCGATCCGTCGGCGCTCCGACTGCTGGTGCCTGATTTTGCCGCACGGGGAGCGCCGCTCGCGTCAGAGGTGCACGACGACCAGGTCTACTTCCTGACGCGCGAGAAAAAGCTGAAATTCCCGCTGACTCCAGCCCCGCTTCGAAATCACGGACACTACCTCATCTCGCTCAATCGGTTCGTCAAGTGGCTTGGCGGCCTCGTCGAAGCCGAAGGCATCGACATCTTCACCGGGTTTTCGGGCGCCGAACTGCTGTTCGAGGGCGATCGTGTCTCGGGCGTGCGGACGGGCGACCGTGGCATCGGCAAGCACGGTGAGCGCAAGCCGACGTTCGAGCCCGGTGTCGACATCAACGCGAAGGTGACGATTCTCGCCGACGGTGTACGCGGCAACCTGACCAAAGCGCTGGTCCGCCGGCTCGATCTCGATGCTGGCCGGCTGCCCCAGCTGTACGCGCTGGGCATCAAGGAACTGTGGGAGGTGGCTAGGGATCGCGTTGCGCCAGGCACCGTCATGCATACGATGGGGTATCCGCTGCGGATCGAGGAGTTCGGCGGTGGATTCATTTACGCGCTGCCGGATGGGTTGTTGTCGGTCGGATTCGTCTGTGGCCTCGATTATCGCGATCCGATGTTCGATCCCCACGTCCGTTTCCAGCACTTCAAACGTCACCCCATGGTGTCATCCCTGCTCAGTGGCGGACAGATGGTCCGCTACGGTGCGAAGGCGCTTCCGGAAGGTGGGTGGTACACGATCCCGCGTGTCCATACCGACGGCGCCGTGATCGCGGGAGACGCGGGTGGCTTTCTCAACTCGATCCGGCTGAAGGGCGTTCACCTCGCCATGCGGACGGGGATGCTCGCGGCCGAAGCCAGCTTCAAAGCTGTTCGCAGCGGAGATGTGTCGGCTGCGAAGCTGAAGGCGTATCAGGACCTTGTCGACGCGAGCGACGTTCGCAAGGAGTTGTATCCAGTACGCAACGTCCATCAGAGCTTCGGCCATGGCCTGGTGGCCGGTCTCGTGTATTCAGGTCTGTCGCTCGTGACGGGCGGATTGTGGATCCGCGATCCAATGCCGGCGCACGCCGGCTTCACGCGACTCGCGAAGATCAGCGACTACTACCGCGACGGCCGGCCGGATCCCGACGCGACGATGGATCCTGCGCGCATCGATCGGCAATTGACATTCGATCGGCTCACGAACGTGCACTACTCGGGCACACGGCATTCAGAGGATCAGCCGTCGCACCTGATCGTCCACGATGCAGACGTCTGCCGGACGCGGTGTCGCGAAGAGTACGGAAACCCGTGTGTCCGCTTCTGTCCGGCAAACGTGTACGAGATGGTTGACGCCGGCGATGGCACGAAGCGGCTGCAGATCAACGCCTCGAACTGCGTCCACTGCAAGACCTGCGACATCATGGATCCCTATCAGATCATCGACTGGGTGCCGCCGGAGGGTGGGGGCGGGCCGCAGTACGAAGGAATGTAGAATGGCGCGGCTCCCGGAGGAGGTGGAGATCACGGAGAGATCTCCGTCTCCTCCGCAGCGGCGCGATGATGCCAGTTTCCTCCGACTCGCTCCTCACACGCGCCCAGCGTATCCGGGCGCGCGCGATTGCGGCTACGGCGTATCCGCTGGTCGCCGGGTTGTGCCGCACGCTGGCCTGGAAGGTCGAGGGCGATCATTACTACCACGACGTAGTGCAATCGGGGCGGCGGCCCATCATGACCTTCTGGCACGGTCGAATCCTCGCAGCCACGCATCACTTCCGCGACCGCGGTATCGTCGTGATCACGAGTCAGAACTTCGATGGCGAATGGATTGCGGGGATCATCGAACGCTTCGGATACGGGACGGCGCGGGGATCCACCTCGCGCGGCGGCGCGCGCGCACTCGTGCAGCTGCGGCGCGAGTTGAGCGAAGGACGTTCCGTCGCGTTCACCCTCGACGGACCGCGGGGGCCGGCGAAGGTCGCGCAGCCTGGCGCCGTCTGGCTCGCGGGCGCGAGCGGATGTCCGCTACTGCCGTTTCACATCGAAGCGAGCCGCTTCTGGAGCGCCTCGAGCTGGGACTGCACGCAAATCCCGAAGCCGTTCAGCACCGTTGCTGTCTCGATCGGGCCCCCAATTGAGATTGCAGATACGTCTGAGGACATCATCGAGCGCGGCCGGTGCGCGCTTGAAGCGGCGCTCGCCGCGCTCGAGGCAAGGGCGCTCGATCTGGTACGTCAGCGCTGACGGCCAGAACCTGAGGCCGATCACGATCAGCAATCCGCAATCCGCAATCCGCAATGACGATGATCCTCATCACCTCTCAGCGATTTGAAGAACACGTCACGCCGCCAGGACACCCGGAGCGAATTGAGCGTGCCCATGTGTTCGATGCGGTCGCCGCGCGCTGGACGGTCCGCGGCGGGCAAACGATGCTTCCGCGTCCGGCACGTCGTGATGAGTTGGAGCGCGTTCACGATTCGCGCTACATCGATCGAATCGAGGCCACATCCGGCAAGGCCGTCATGCTCGATCCCGACACGTTCACGTCGCCGGAGTCTCATGAGATCGCGCTACTTGCTGCAGGCGCGGCCATCGTCGCGACGGAACATGCGCTGGACCATCGTGAGCCGGCGCTGGCGCTGGTCCGACCGCCGGGGCACCACGCGGAGCGGCATCGGGCGATGGGGTTTTGCCTGTTCAACAATGTGGCCGTCGCAGCCGCGGCCGCGCTCGCCCGCGGACTTCAGCGTATCGCCGTCGTTGACATCGACGTCCATCATGGCAACGGAACGCAGGAGATCTTCTACGAGGATCGGCGTGTGTTGTACCTCTCGACTCACCAGTTTCCCTTCTATCCCGGGACCGGTAGCGCTGGGGAGATCGGCGCGCGCGCTGGTCTTGGGTTCACGGTAAACGTCCCGATGGAGGCGGGCTGCGCGGACGCCGACTACGACCTGGTCTGTCGGTCCGTCATCGTCCCCGTGCTCGATCAGTTCGCGCCGGAGTTGCTGATTGTTTCCGCCGGGTACGACGCGCACGAGCGCGATCCGCTGGCGTCGATGCGGGTCACGACAGCGGGATACACGGCGATGGTTCGTCTGCTCTGCAGCGTCGCCGGTACGAAGAACGCGGCGCTCGCGGTCGTCACCGAAGGGGGGTACGACCTGCAGGCGCTTGCGGCGTGTCTCGAGGCGACGTGCGCCGCGCTGGACGAGCCGCCGCAGTCTCTCTCCCGTCCTTCCCGTGATTCGGCGCCGCGCGGCGAACGTGCGCTCGCCGAGGTCCGCGCGGCCCAGTCACGATTCTGGCGTGCGATATAATTCGAGGATCGTGCCCGAGTACAAACCCCAAACCATAGAAAGGAAGTGGCAGGATCGGTGGACCGCCGACCGCGCGTTCGAGGTCACTGAAGATCCCTCCCGGCCGAAGTTCTATTGCCTCGAGATGTTCGCGTACCCGTCCGGGCACGCCCACGTCGGGCACCTTCGCAACTACATGATCGGCGACGTCGTCGCGCGTACGAAGCGGATGCGCGGCTTCAACGTGCTGCACCCGTTCGGCTGGGACGCGTTCGGCCTGCCCGCCGAGAACGCGGCAATCAAGAACCGCACCCACCCCGAGACGTGGACCCTCGAGAACATCGGGCACATGAAGGGTCAGCTCCAGCGCATCGGCATCAGTTACGGTTGGGAGCGCGAGATCGCGACGTGCCTGGCGGAGTACTACAAGTGGAATCAATGGATCTTCCTCAAGATGCTCGAGCGCGATCTCGCGTATCGCAAACGATCCACGGTCAACTGGTGCCCGAGCTGCAAGACGGTGCTCGCGAACGAACAGGTGATCAACGGTGAGTGCTGGCGATGCGGCTCGAAAGTGACGACCCGAGAGCTGGAGCAGTGGTTCTTCCGAATCACCGCGTACTCGGACGAACTGTTGGAAGGCATCGACCGGTTGCCAGGTTGGCCCGAAAAGGTTCTGACGATGCAGCGGAACTGGATCGGGCGATCGGAGGGCGCTCGCGTGAGGTTTCCGCTCGCGCCAGTCGGGGAGCGGACCCCGGCTTCCGGGCCCCGGCCCCCGGTCGCTGACCACGAGCCCGACTCCATCGAAGTTTTCACCACCCGCATCGACACGATCTACGGCGCCAATTTCATGCTGCTCGCGCCCGAGCACCCGCTCGTACAACAGTGGGCCAGCGACGACCGTGCGACGGAGTTCCAGGAAAACCTCCGACGCTTTCAGGCGCAGGATCGTCACGCCCGGATGACCGGCGAGATTGAGAAGGAGGGTTTTCCGACCGGCCGTTTCGCGATCAATCCGTTCACGAACCAGCCGATTCCGATTTGGGTCGCGAACTTCGTTCTCATCGAATACGGCACTGGCGCCGTCATGGGCGTCCCGGGCGGCGACAGACGGGACTTCGAGTTCGCTCGAAAGTACAACTTGCCGATCACGGTCGTCGTCCAGCCGGAGGGGCAGAAGCTGTCCGCCGAAACGATGACCGAGCCTTACGAATCGCCGGGCACGCTCGTGAACTCCGGTGAGTTCACTGGACTGCCGACATCGGAGGCGTTGCCGCGAATGACCGAGGCCGCAGAGCATCGGGGCAGCGGCGTGCGCACGATTCAGTACCGCCTGAAGGACTGGGGCATCTCGCGTCAGCGCTACTGGGGCACGCCGATTCCGGTTCTGTACTGTCAAAAATGCGGAATGGTGCCGGTGCCGGCCGACGACTTGCCGGTGCTCCTGCCGAAGGTCGCGCAGTTCAGCGGACGGGGCGACTCGCCGCTCGCACAGATACCCGAGTTCGTCAACACGACCTGTCCGGACTGTGGAGGACCGGCGCGACGCGAGACGGACACGATGGATACGTTCGTCGATTCATCGTGGTACTTCTTCCGTTTCTGTGATCCGCACAACGACAACCTGCCGTTCGATCCGGATACGGTTTCATATTGGGGACCGGTCGACTTCTACGTCGGGGGCGTCGAGCACGCAATCCTGCACCTGATCTACTCGCGGTTCTTCTGCCGCGTGTTTCGCGATCTGGGCATGACCGGTCTCGACGAACCGTTCACGACGCTCCTGACGCAAGGCATGGTGCTGAAGGATGGCAAAGTCATGTCGAAGTCGGTGGGCAACGTCGTGGACCCCGACGACATGATTCAGAAGTACGGCGCGGACGCGCTACGCCTGTACGTGGTCTTCGTCGCCCCGCCCGAGAAGGAGATCGAGTGGAGCGACGCTGGTCTCGAGGGCAGCTACCGGTTCCTCGCGCGCGTGTGGCGGCTCGTCGACCAGCTCGCTGAGACGATCGGCGGCCAGGGCATTCCCGGACCCGGTGACCTGGATCTGAACGACGAGGAACGCGCCCTGCGGCGGAAGACGCACGAGACGATTCGACGCGTCACGATCGATATCGATCCACGAGTTCACCTCAACACCGCCGTATCGGGACTCATGGAGCTCGTGAACGAGCTGTACGCGTTCTGCAGCCGCACGAACTGCATTCGCCTGGGAAGCGATGGCGGCGACCGCGAAACTGTCGGCGGCCTCGAGCGGTCTGCAACCGTTTCGGTCCTGAAGGAGGCGGTCGAGGCGCTGGTGCTCATGCTCTCCCCGTTTGCGCCTCACATGTGCGAGGAGCTCTGGGTCGCGTTGGGTCACCGTGGAGGGATCACAGCGGCGGGCTGGCCGCAGTTCCAGGAGTCGATCGCGAAGGCTGAGGAGATCGTGGTGCCTGTGCAGGTCAACGGCAAGGTGCGCACACGGCTCACGGTTGCCGCAGAAACATCGGACGATCGACTGCGCGAGCTCGCTCTTGCGGATCCTCACGTCCAAAAACATCTCGACGGCAGGGTCGTGCGCAAGATCGTGATCGCTCCCGGCGCGACGCGCCTTGTCAGCATCGTCGCAGGTTGATATGAGCACACATCTCCGTCTTTCCGCCGCTGTTTTCTCGCGGGTGACTCGCCAGTTTCGTCGAGCCGTGCCGGAGCGCTCGCTCAACGGGCTTGCGAGAGGGTCCGCGTGCGTAGCGATCATCGTAGCGATGCTCCCGCTCGGAGGATGTGGATATACGCTGTCGGGACGGGGATCGTTTCTGCCGGCCTACATCAAGACCATCGGCGTGCCGATGTTCAAGAACGACACGAGCGTCTTCGACGTGGAGCAGAAGGTGACGTCCAAGGTGCAGGCCGAGCTGGTCGGCCGCGGCCGTTACACGGTGCTGCCAGAGGCCACGGGCGTCGATGCGGTGCTGTCGGGTGAGATCACGGCGATAAACATTGCCGCCAGCGGGTTCACACAGCAGCAACAGACGTCGCGCTTTACCGTGACGCTCGTTGCGAAGGTGGAGCTCCGCGATCTGAAAACGAACAAGGTCCTATGGGCGAATCCGGCGATGCAGTTCAGCGACCAGTTCGAGCCGACGACCGCGAGCAGCGCGCTCGATGCATCCGCGTTTCTTCGACAGGACGCCAACGCGCTCGAGCGCCTCGCCACCGAATTCGCTCGCGCTGTCGTCAGCGCGATGCTCGAGGCGTTCTAAAACCGGCTCTGGGCTCAGGCTTTAGGCGGCCCTGGCGGGGTCTGAAGACTCCGCCCCACAGAAACACAGGTGAGCGCCGGGTTAGAGGGAAAAGTCAGAGCCGCGTCCTGCGCGGCCTGGCGACGCTCAGGCAGTCCATCACGAACGTCGCAGCAGCCTAAAGCCCAAAGCCAAGAGCCGAACAGCCGAAAGCCAAGAGCCGCCGTCATGCCCTCGTCTACGCCCTCCGCCGTCCGAAAGCAGATCGCACAAGGGAAACCGGACCCCCTGTACCTCATCGTCGGTGACGATGACGCGGAGATGTCACGACTTGCGGCGGAGTTCGGGTCATTGATCGAGGACGATCTGCGTGCCTTCAACGTCGAACGGCTTTACGCGACGGACAAGGGCGTGACCGGCGCCTCGATCGCCGAGGCCGCACGTATGCTCCCGATGATGGCGGAACGACGCGTCGTCATCGTACTCCGGGCCGAGAAACTGCTGAAGCCGAAACGTCGCGCCAGGATCGAAGAGGCGCTCGTCGAGGACGGGGACGACGACCCAGTCGGCGACGGCGACGGCCTTGAGGCGTACGTCAGCAGGCCGGAGCCGCGGACCGTGCTCGTGTTCGTTGCGTCCGACGTCGATCGATCGCGGCGACTGACCAAGCTGCTCGCGAAGGCGGCAACCGTTGTCGAGTGCTGGGGACTGAAGGAAGCGAAGGACGCCCGGATCGACCTGCGCCAGGTCGCGCGACGAGCCGAGCAGCTCGTCCGGCAGTCAGTCACGGAACGCGGGCGTCAGATCGACCCGGTGGCGGCGCGGCTCCTCGCGGAGCGCGCCGGCGGCGACATCGGGCGCCTTCGAGGCGACCTCGAGCGGCTCCTCCTCTATTCAGCGGGGGCCGACGCGATCACGGTCGCTGATGCACGCGCGGTCGTGAGCCCTGAGAGCTCACAGGACGACTGGGCTGTAACGAATGCCATTCAGAACGGAGACGCGGCCGAGGCGCTGAAGCAGCTCGCGCTTGCGCTCGACGCGGGAGCGGTGCCCTACATGGTCCTTGGACAGCTCGCCTGGTTCGCTCGGGAAAAGCTGGATCCGCGCCGCGTGCCCCGAGCCATAGAGGCGCTGTTTCATACGGATGTCGACCTCAAGAGCTCCGGCGGAGATCCGAGAGTACTGCTGGAAAGGCTCGTCGTCGAGCTGTGCCGGCCTCGATAAGCGAAAGGAACAGTGCCCGCGCGCAGACCTACGCTGCGGCCGACTTCTTCGAAACGCGCGCGGCCAGACGTGACTTGTACCGGCCGGCGGTATTCCGGTGAATCATCCCCTTGCTCGCCATCTTGTCCACGAGGGAGATGGTCTGCCGAAGGGCATCCTTGACGTCATTGGGGTTTCCCCCGTCGATTGCCGCACGGATATCACGCAATGCGGTCCGGAGCCGGGTCCTGAGCTGGCGATTGTGCTCGCGGCGCTTGACGTTCTGACGATGCGCTTTGAGCGCGGAGTCGTGGCTGGCCACTGATAACGGTCCTTGGAAGCGTGACGTGTGAGGCGATCCCCGGGCCGGTTTGCGATCGGGGCTACAAACCAGTGATTATAGCACACGCAAGCAGAGCAACTGAGCCCAGCTGCTGCGCGGATCTTTCCGGACTGGGGGGAACGGTCGATCTCCGCTCCGGCGCTCAACCGTGCGAGGTGCCCGTGACCGACGACGAACGAGAGGACGTGCTGCAGTTGCTCGCCAATTACGAGAACATGGCACGCGCGGTGGAGAGTCTGGTGCACTATCTGAAGCGAGAGATCGCGATTAATCTGCAGGCAGAGCGCTATCGGGGTCCGGTGCAGGATATCGTGGACCTCGTACCCGTCTGGCGGAATTATGCGGCGAGTATTCGGGTGAAGTTCATGCTCGACCGGAGGGCTGTTCCGAGGCCGACATCGAAACCACCCGAGTGCTGAGAACCCACATCGCACCCGACTCATCCGCGGGACAGCACGGCGCGCTTATCAGCGGTCCAGGTCAGCTCTCCAACTTTCTCCACTGTCCGTCGCGTGGAAAAGTTCGCTCCCGCTCGAGAGAGCAGCGCAGCCGCTCCGCCAACTCGCCAAATGCAAGCGACGCCTGTCTGAGGTGGTAGTTTTCTTCCCTCAACCGACGGATTTCCTCCCGACATTCTTCCAAATCTGAGAAATTTGCGGCCTCGATCATGCGTCCTCCACTCGCCCTCTTTAGAAGGCTGCAAGCGACAGGCCGGTCATCGTCAGCCGCGCTCCTTGATTCGTCTGAGCGCACGACGCTCGCGCTTGTCGGGCGCGCCTCGACCGGCCGGTCGGATTGGTCGAAGCAGTCGCGCCATGCGCGAGGCCTCGAGCTGCTCGGGAGTTGGAGGAGGGGTCACATCTTCGTACAACTCTCGCGCTGCCGCCTTCGGAATGTGGCGATCGGCAATTGCTCGCACCACGACCTGCTGGCGGCGACCGAGCGGTCGCGTAATCGTCACGCGATCTCCAAGGCGAATCTCGCGATGCGGCTTGGCGACCTGTTCGTTCACGTCGACCTTGCCACCTTTGCAGGCCTTCTGCGCCTCGGATCGCGTCCTGAAAAGGCACGCGACATCGAGCCAGACGTCGAGACGAAGCGACTCGAGAGGTTCCCGGTTCACGGTTCTCGGTTGCCGGTTCGAGGTTCTTTCGGCTAACATACCTCCGCTCGTCCGGGAGACCTACTTGCAGCTCGATCCCCACGCACAACGGGGAGGATCTGAGCGAGATCGAAGAATCGGCTCGAGAGTGTGGTGGGGAGTCACCCGACGATGCTTGAGGCCTGCCTTGCTCCCTCGATGCGCAAAGCCAAGCCGAACGCCGTGAGCCGAAAGCCGGATGTCAGCGTCGAGCTGCAGAGGCGATGAGCTCCGCGCCAGGGGACCGCACGTTCGAATATCTGACCACTTCGCGGCCGTCGACGATCTCGACCGTCCGGTAGATGCGGACGGACGGTGCAGGCGCTGAGGAACCATCTGTGACGCTGCGGATCTTGTCCACGTAGCTGCGGGTCTCGCGGTATGGAGGGACCGCTCCGTACTTCTGTACGGCGCCCGGCCCCGCGTTGTAAGCGGCCAGTGCCAGCTCCACGTTGCCGGAGTATCGCGTCAATAGTGATTTCAGGTAGGTCACCCCGCCACGGATGTTCTCGGCGGGATTGTAGGGATCACTGACGCGATACTCGGCTGCGGTCGCGGGCATCAGCTGCATCAGCCCCATCGCGCCTTTGACCGATCGCGCCCGCGGGTTGAACGCGGACTCCGCCTGGATGACCGCGCGAACCAGATCCGCGCTCACGCCGTTTGCCAACGCGTGCTCCTCGATCGTCGAGTCGTACGCTGATGATCGGCGCGGTCCCGCCTGCCGCGTGACGCGCATGGTACTGCTCGTTCCGACCGCAAACGTACGGGCCGCCGGATCCTTCGGCCGATCGGACAGCACCATGTGTCCGGATGCATCGCGCCAGACGTAGATCTGCGCCCAGGCCGCAATCGGTGCGGTCCCCAAGAATACGAGCGTGGCGACGATCGTACGAACGAGGAGCGAGCTCATGATCGGGTGCGGCGACCCGGACCAACCCCGGATTCGTGCGTGCCGGATTGGACAGATCGCCGCGTCCAGCTCGAGGGCAAGGGCTGTACCGCGTGTTTTCAGCAGGTTAGGCTTGGTTCAGGGATCCAAGTGTTCTGAATCGGCACAGGCGATTGCGAGAAGGGGAGAGCAGAAATCGACTCCGTCTCAGGGTTTTCGCGTCAGCGCGCGTTCGAGCACTCGCGGCGCGCTTGCAAGCAGCTCGTCGATCTTCGAGGCGTCGCGGCCGCCGGCTTCCGCGAAGTCGGGACGACCGCCACCACCGCCGCCGACAATCGGGGCAAGCTCCTTGACGAGTCGGCCTGCCTGCACCCGGCCCGTCAGGTCCTTGGTGACGGAAACGACGAGCGTGACCTTGCCGTCGCTCTCCGAGGCGATGACGACCACGCCGCTGCCGAGTCGATCGCGAAGCGAGTCGGCGAGTCCCCGCAGCGCACCCTTTTCCAGCCCCTGGACGCGGCGAGTGATCAGTTTCTGCCCGGCGACGGTCGTCACTCCCTCGGCCGTGGCGGTACTGGTTCCCGCGGCCTTTCCGACCGCCTCGGACACGGGCGGGCCGCCAGGTTCGCTCAAGGCGATCTTGATTCTGAGTTGTTCGAGCTCCCGCTGCAGCCGTTTCGTCTCGGTCTGCAAGCGCTGAATCGTCGGGACGGCGCCAGTGGCGGTCGTGTTCAGCGCACCGAGCAAATCCTGCACCGTCGCGCGTTGCTCCTGCGACCACGACACGGCGCCGCTGCCGGTCAGCGCTTCTATTCGCCGCACGCCCGCGGCGACGCCGCTCTCCTCGGTAATCACGAAGAACCCGATGTCGCCGGTCGCACGCACGTGCGTGCCGCCGCAGAGTTCCATGCTGAATCCCGGAACCGAGACGACACGGACCCGTTCGCCGTACTTTTCCCCGAACAACGCCATCGCGCCCGCGGCGATGGCCTCCTCTGGTGTGCGGACCTCGGTCTGAACTGTCGTGTTTCGGTAAATCTGTTCGTTGACGATCTGTTCGATCCGCTCGATCTGTTCGGTCGTGAGCGGCGCGAAGTGAACGAAGTCGAACCGCAGGCGGTCTGGTGCAACCAGCGAGCCGGCTTGCTTCACGTGTGACCCGAGCACGGATCGAAGCGCCGCGTGCAGGAGGTGCGTGGCCGTGTGATTCCGTCGTGTCGCGTCGCGGACTTCGTGGGCGACTTCGGCCGTCACGATCTGGCCTACGCGCAGTCGCCCGCTCTCGATCCGGACGAAATGAAGTCTGGGCCTTCCACCAGGCTGACGAACCATGCGGTCGACGACCGCTTCGGTGCCGTCGCCGCCGAAAATCCGTCCCGCATCGGAGACCTGTCCGCCAGCCTCAACGTAGAACGGCGTGGACGCCAGCGCGAGATACCCTGAGGAACCGGCCCCGATCTCCTCGACCGATTGACCGCGCTCGTCGAAGAGCGCGACGACGGTGGTTCCCTGGACGCACGTGGTGTCGTAGCCAGCGAATCGATCGCCAGTCGCTTCGAGCTTTCGTTCGAGCTCCGCCGGCATCGTCAACGACAGCGCCCTCTCGGTCCCCTTGAAAGCGCTGCCGGCCCGCGCCTTTTCGCGCTGGCCCTCCATCGCGCGCTCGTAGCCGTCGCGATCGATCGTCAGCTGACGCTGACTGGCGAGGTCCTCCATGAAATCGAGCGGCACACCCAGCGAATCGTACAATCTGAACGCTTCCTCGCCCGAGACGATGCCGGTCGCCGCGGCGCGGTCGAGCACCTCGTCGAGGCGTGGCAGGCCGGCGGTCAACACGGCGTCGAATCGCTCCTCCTCGCTCCGGATCACGCGCACGATCGCGTCGCGGTTGCTCCGAAGCTCGGGATAGGCGTCGCCCATCTCCGTCACAATCACGTCGACCAGCCCGTGGAGTGCTGGCTCAGTGAACCCCAGTTTCTTTCCATGTCGCATCGCACGGCGCATGATCTTCCGCAGGACGTAGCCGCGCCACTCGTTGGATGGCACGACGCCATCGGCGATGAGGAACGTCATCGCGCGAAGATGGTCGACCACGACGCGCATCGAGATGTCGGCCGGATCATCGAGTGTCGCGCCGTACTTCCGGCCGGCGCGGTCGCCAATCGCCGCCAGGATGGGAGTGAAGAGGTCGGTGTCGTAATTCGACAGCGTTCCCTGAATCACCGCGGTGATCCGCTCGAGCCCCATGCCCGTGTCGATTGACGGCGCGGGCAGCGGGTTGAGCACACCATCCGGTTGCCGGTCGAATTCCATGAAGACGTTGTTCCAGACCTCGACGGAGCGATCGCAGCTGCAATCGAGTCCGCGACACGTACCACCCCGTCGCTCCTCCTCACACGGCGTCTCGTTTCCGCGAAAGTAGTGGATCTCCGAACAGCGGCCGCACGGACCGGTGTCGCCCATCTGCCAGAAGTTTTCCGCGAGGCCGAGCTCGGTGATTCGATCCGCCGGGACGAGCTTCGTCCAGACCGCGTACGCCTCCTCGTCTCGTGGAATTCCTGCCTCACCTTTGAAGATCGTCGGGTAGAGGCGATCGGGCGACAGGTGCCACACGCTCGTCAGGAGGTCCCACGCGAACGGGATTGCTTCTTTCTTGAAGTAGTCGCCGAACGAGAAGTTGCCCAGCATCTCGAAGAACGTGTGATGCCGCAGCGACGGGCCGACGTTGTCGAGATCGTTGTGCTTGCCGCTCACACGCATGCACTTCTGCGAGCTTGCGGCCCTCGTGTAGGAGCGCTTCTCGCGACCCAGGAAAACGTCCTTGAACTGATTCATTCCGGCGTTCGTGAAGAGCAGGGTTGGGTCATCGGCCGGCACGAGCGACGAGCTCGGGACGATGGTGTGCCCCTGACGACGGAAGTAGTCCAGGAAACTGGAGCGGATTTCGCGGGAGCGCATCACGACATTGTCGCATGTCACAAATGGTTAGGTGACATCCGAGCCACCGAAGTAGACTGGGTTCGTGAGACGAGTGGACGTGCTGCGCCGCTTCGTCCCGGTTCGGGTGACAATCATTGCGCTGCTCGCCTGTATGAGTGCGCTGGTGATCTCGGCCCGGCAGCGCTGGAGGCCCGGCGGCGAGGAGCTCGGAGCGCCGCCCATGCGCGACGTACCGCCCGGCTCGTACGACGGCGGGTTCCGTTTCTGCCGCGTCAGTTTTCGGAACTCACCCCTGGGCGACGGTCACGGCTGGTACGTCGACTATCCGCGCGCGGACGAGAACCTTTCGATCCGCCTCTCGGAGCTCACGAAAACACGTGTCACGCAGGATTCCGAAGGCGTTCCTGTCCACATCGTCTTGCCGCTCACGGATCCGGAGCTTTTCATGTGTCCGTTCGTGATGATGACCGAACCGGGGGGTGCATCCTTCGATGCGCAGGAGGCGGCCCATCTTCGAACCTATCTGTTGAAGGGCGGGTTTCTGTGGGCGGATGACTTCTGGGGCACCGCGGCGTGGCAATGGTGGTCCGACCAGATCGGCCGCGTGCTGCCACCGACGGAGTTTCCCATCGTCGACGTCCCGATGAGTCATCCGATCTTCCACATGCAGTTCGATATCAAAGAGATTCCTCAGATTCCAAACATCGGTCTGTGGACGATGAGCCAGCAGACATCGGAGCGGGGCGCTGACAGTGCCGTGCCTCACTTCCGCGGCATTGCCGATCACGACGGCCGGCTGATGGTCGTCATGACGCACAACACGGATTTCGGGGACGCGTTCGAGCGTGAGAGCGAGAACCCTGACTACTTCCGGCGTTTCTCCGTTCCCGCGTACGCGATCGGCGTGGACGTCATTCTTTACTCAATGACGCACTGAGCCGGGTGAGGTGCCAGGTGCGAGGTGCCACGTGCGCGAAGCACCAGATACCGGCACAGGTACCAGATGCTCGACCGTTCCGCCTATCTCGACGCCTTGCACCTGCTCGCGCGGCGCGAGCTGTCGGTGGCGGAGTGCCGTGCGCGGCTAATCGATCGCGATCACTCCGAAGAGGAGATCGACGCGGCGATCGCCCACCTGCTCGAAACGGGCGCACTCGACGACGGGCGAGTGGCGCATGCGCACGCGGAAACGGCGGTGAAGGTCAAGGGCCGCGGTCGCCTGCGAATCCTGCACGAGTTGCACGCGCGCGGCATCCCGAAGGAGGCCGCAGGGCGCGCCGTCGCCGACGTTCTCGGCAATGCGGACGAGCGCTCGCTGATCGCGAAGGCGATTCAGAAGCGCCTGCGTCACGGCAAGCCCCCATCCGACCGCGCGGAGCTCGCGCGGCTTTACCAGTATTTGATGCGGCAGGGTTTTACCCCGGATGCCGTCGCGGGAGCGCTTCGAAAGTACCGAACAAGCGGGGCGGACGACGAATAAGGTGCTAGCTCCCAAAGCGGAAGACATCCGACTGGCCGCCGAGGCCGCCGCGTTTGGCCATTTCATCGCGCGCCATGTCTGACGTCGTCGCAACGCCCTGAACTTTGAGTTTGAACTCGTCGACGTTCGATGCCCAGCGAAGCGCTTCGTCGAGCGTGACCAGGCCTTGCTGGTACAGCATGAAGATCGACTGGTCGAACGTCTGCATGCCGTACTGCGAGGTGCCGCCAGCAATCGCCGCGTGGATCTGCGAGGTGCGATCCTTGTCGACGATGCAGTCGCGGATGAAAGGGGTGGCAACCATGACCTCGACCGCCGGCACGCGACCGAGGCCATCGGCGCGCGGCAACAGACGTTGCGAAATTGCCGCCTTGAGCACGCTTGCCAGCTGGATGCGGACCTGGCGCTGCTGATGCGGTGGAAAGACCGCGATGATGCGGTTGACCGTCTCGGTCGCGTCCAGCGTGTGGAGCGTCGAGAGTACGAGATGGCCGGTTTCGGCGGCGAGCAGGGCCGTCTCGACGGTCTCGTGATCGCGCATCTCGCCGACGAGGATGACGTCCGGGTCCTGTCTCAACGTGCTTCGAAGCGCTCGCGAAAAGGACCGCGTGTCGACCGCGACCTCGCGCTGATTGACGATCGACTGATAGTCGCGATGCAGGTACTCGATCGGATCTTCGACCGTCATGATGTGCGCCGAGCGCGTCGCGTTGATGTGCTCGATCATCGCAGCCAGCGTCGTCGACTTTCCGCTGCCGGTCGTGCCCGTGACCAGCACCAAGCCGCGCTCTTCCTGAGCGATATATTTGAGGACGGGTGGAAGCCCTAGCTCGTCGATGCTGCGAATGACGATCGGGATCACGCGCAGGACGAGGCCGACCGTGCCTCGCTGCTGAAACACATTGCATCGGAAGCGGCCCAACCCGGGGATGCTGTAAGCCAGATCGACTTCGTGGTGCTCGCGGAACCGTTCCTGATGATCCGATTCGAAGAGGACATTCGCCATCGCCTCTGTGTCGGCGCGCTCAAGCCGTTTCTCTTCGGAGGCGATCACGAGCGTGCCGTTCACCCGCATCATCGGGTAGCTTCCGACCTTCAGGTGAAGGTCGGAAGCTCCGCTCGCGACGGCGACCTTCAGGAGATCGTTGAGGTGCATGGGCCAAGTTCTTGGTTCACGGGTGCCTGGTTCCGGGTCTGGCTCGCAGGTTCTGAGCGAACCCTGAGCCTCTTCCTGGAACCTGGACCCTGAGAACCTTGGAACCTCGCCAGGATGCGCATTTCAGCATCCTGCTAAGGTGTCCGCGCCGACGACGCAACGGCGGCAACCGTCTCGAGCGGCTCGCCGGGATAGACGTATGACAGCCAGCCATGCCGGTCCGGTTCCTCTCCCTTGATGATGGCGAAGAACCTCTGCTGGATGGCTTCCGTGATCGGACCCCGTCGTCCCTCTCCGATCGCGATCTTGTCCACTGATCGAATTGGTGTGATTTCGACGGCCGTCCCGACGAAGAAGGCTTCGTCGGCGATGTACAGCAACTCGCGTGGAAGCGTCTCCTCGCACACGCGGAAACTAAGGTCCTTCGCAATCGCGATGACCGAGCTGCGCGTGATGCCGGGCAGGATCGCTGCGCTCAATGGCGGCGTGTAGATCGTGTTCTCGCGCACGATGAACAGATTCTGACCGCTGCCCTCGCTGATGAACCCGAACGCGTCGAGGGCGATGCCTTCCGCGTACCCCTCGACGACGGCCTCCATCTTGATCAGCTGCGCGTTCGCATAGTTCGCGGAAGATTTCGCCAGAGTAGGGAAGGTATTCGGGGCGGCCCGCGCCCAGGAGCTAATGCACACGTCCACGCCGTTCTCGAGCGCATCCTGCCCAAGGTACGCTCCCCACTCCCACGTGAGGATGGCGGCGTCGACCGGGCAGGGGAACGGGTTCACGCCAAGCGTGTGATACCCGCGATAGATAATCGGGCGGATGTAGCAGGCCTTGAACGCGTTCGCGCGAATGGTTTCCAGAACGGCCTCTGTGAGCGCGGCTTGGTCGACCTCTGGCTCCATTCGATAAATTCGAGCGGAATCATAGAGGCGGCGCATGTGGGCGTCGAGGCGGAAGCACGCCGAACCCCGCGGCGTCGCGTAGCAGCGCGCGCCTTCGAACACACCGCTGCCATAGTGCACGACATGCGAGGCGACGTGAATCTTCGCATCTGCCCACTCGACGAATGACCCGTTCATCCAGATTCTGCCCGAGCCGGTGAAGGCCATCGATAGCTACTCCTTGGGTGAGGAGGACGCGCGGGGCCGCCAGTCCGCTGGAAACTGTCCACCTGTCGTGTCAAATCTTAGCACACGGACATCGGCGAGACAGCGGTCCAATCCGGCGGTGTATCGCTTGCGATTACTGCGCTTCGCCGCAGAAGGGGCATCGATCCGTCCGCGCGTGCAGAGGCTTGCGACACTGCCAGCAGAAGCGCGCCGCTGGTGTGTCGCGCGGTCGTGGCCGTGTCGGCGCAGTTTTCAGATCATCGCGGGCGGGTCGCGGCGCCGGTTCGGTCGCGCGTGCGGCAAGAATGTCGGCCAGCAGATCGGCGGCGCGTTGGTATCGTTCGATGACCTGTGGCGCCATCGCACGCAGGACAATGTCACTGATGGTTTTCGGGATTGCCGGATTCTTGAGGCGGGGCGGTGAGAGGAGCTCGCCCGACATGAGCTTGTCGAGATCGGAAGGCGCCGGAGTATCGTAAGGCAGCAGCCCTGTGAGCATCTGATACATCGTGACGCCGAGCGAATAGATGTCCGACGCGAAGACGGCCCTCCCATGAAACTGTTCCGGCGCCATGTAGGGCGGGCTGCCGATGACTGTCGTGCCATGTGCCGCAATCTCGAGGAAGCGAGACGTTCCGAAGTCCGCCACCTTGAGCACGTCGTTTTCCGTCACGAGCACGTTGGCCGGCCGCAGATCCCGGTGGATGACGCCCTGGCGATGCGCGTGATCCACGGCGTTGCAGATCTGACACGTGAAGTCGAGCGCTCGGTTCAGCTCGAGCGGGCCCTTCATCGCGATGATGTTCTCGAGCGTCTCGCCTTGCACGTACTCCATCACGATAAAGAAAACGTTGTCGGTCTTCTCCGCAGTGGTGATCGCGACGATGTTGGGATGGCTGACGCTGGCGAGCAGTCGAGGCTCGCGGAGCATTTCTCCGAAATCGAGTCCCTGCCGGTGCGGCACCTTGATGGCGACCTTCTTGTCGATCCACGTGTCTTGCGCGAGGTAGACGGTTCCGAAGCCGCCGCTGCCGAGCGGTGCGATGATCTTGTACTTTCCGAGGAGCTGGCCTCTGAAGAGCAATGGCGAACCGACCGGGGCCCCCACCGCGCGGACTTTGCGCGGTGGGGTGGAAAGATCGGAGTATAACGCGATTGCTCCCGCGATTCCTTGCGCCGGATCTCGATCCTGACGCTCGTGATGTGCGACTGCCGCCCGACGAATCGCGACACCTGATGCGCGTCCTGCGTCTCGGTCCGGGCGCAGTGGTTGCCGTGTTCGACGGTCGCGGCAACGAGTTCGTTGCTCGAGTAAGGCACGCCACGCGGGATGCGGTGACCGCGACGCTTGTCGAGCGCACTGCACCCGCTGCCGAATCGCCGGTCCCGTTCTCGCTCGTCCAGGCAGTGCTCAAAGGAAGCGCCATGGACGACGTCGTGCGCGACGCCGTCATGATGGGGGCGTCCCGGATCGAGCCGATCCTATCCGTCCATACTGCCGTCAAGCCGACGGTCGCAATCCGCCTCGACGCTGTGAACCGCTGGCGGAGGATCGCCATTGCAGCAGTCAAGCAGTGCCGACGCGCGACTCTTCCGAAGATCGCGGAGGCCCGTCCATTTCAAGAGTGGCTCCAGACCTCCGATGCCCGGTTGAAGCTCCTGTTCGTGGAGCCGTCGGCGGCAGCGAACCCGCGCTCGCTGCGGACGTTCATCGGTCGTGATGCTCCCGAGAGCGCGGCGCTGATCGTCGGACCGGAAGGAGGATGGAGCACCAATGAGGTCGAGGCAGCCGCCCGTGCGGGGTGCGTACCTGTCACGCTTGGCGCGTTGACGCTGCGCGCGGATGCGGTCGCCCTGGCCGCAATCTCGGTGTTCAGGTTCGTTTGGGAAGCGTAGACGTCAGAAGTTAGAAGCTAGAAGTTAGATGATCACGGCGGAAGTCACTCTAGCTTCTGGCTTCTAGCTCTTGGCTGCCGATTCCATCGCGAGCGAGATTGCCGCCCAACCGCCGTCGACCAGCTCGTGCGAGATACTTCGGTTGAATGCCTGCGCCACGTCGCTGACTTGTTCGGGTGCGAAGCCGCTCAGGATTAGAGTTCCTCCCAGCCGAACGAGTCGTTGCAGCGCGTCCGCGTGTTTCTGAATCACGGCAGCTGTCAGATTTGCGGTCACGACATCAGCTGGCTCGGCTTGGAACGACGCCAAGTCAGCTTCGCGGATCTCCAGTGAAGCCGTGGCACCGTTGAGTGACGCGTTCTCTCGCGCGTTCGCGATCGCGTCGGCGTCGTAATCGACGCCGAGCACGCTTCGTGCGCCCAGTTTCCAGGCGGCGAGCGCGAGGACGCCCGATCCGGTGCCGACATCGATGACGCGCAGACCAGCGAGAGGAATCATCTGCAGGAGCTCCAGGCACAAGCGCGTGGTTGGATGATGGCCGGTGCCGAATCCCATGGAGGGAACGATGACGATAACGATGGGGGTCGGGCGCCGTGGACAGGGGGCCGGCTTCCAGGCGCGGAGGGTAGAACCAGCTCGCAGGTGCTTCGCAAGATCTTCCGGTCCCCGGTCCCCGGCCCCAGGTTCCCGGTCCCCGGTCCCCGGTCCCCGGCCCCCGGTCCCCAGTAGCCGATGCGCTTCCCACGGTGGCGCCACCACCACTCGGCCGACGCGGATCGATTTCAGCGACTCCTGACTGCGCTGCGCCCAGTTCTCATCGTCGACATCAATCGGTTCGATGCTGGTCAGGCGAGAGGAGAGATCTTCAGCGAGCGTTGTGGCCGCGCGATCGCGTTGCGGGAGTGTACAAAAAAAGACGCGCCAGCCGTCCGCGGACTCGTGTTCCTGAATTGCTGTCGGCTCGAGATCGTCAAGTGCCGCGTAGACGAGTTCTTCGAGATCGGCAGCGGTCTTGCCCGGCGAATAGCGCAGATCGAGAGCGGGGTACCTACCCAAAGATATCTTTGACGCGCTCGAAGAACGGCTTGTCCGCCCCGTCGGCTCCTTCCAAGGAGGGCCTTTCGTCGTGCAGCGTCTTGGCGAGCTCTTCGATGAGGTGCTTCTGTTCCTTGGTGAGCTTCTTCGGTACGGACACGCGGGCGATGACGTGCAGATCGCCATGCCCGCGACCTGATACGTTTGGCATCCCCTTGCCACGCACTCTGAAACGAGTGCCCGGCTGTGTCCCCGCCGGCACGTGAAGCTCCTCGTCACCGTTCAGCGTCGGGATCCTGACGGTCCCGCCGAGCGCCAGTGTCGGAAACGAAACCGGCAGCTCGCAGTAGAGATCGTCTCCTTCACGCTGGAAGAACGGGTGCTCCTGGACATGAACGACGACGTAGAGGTCGCCGGCGGGACCGCCGCTGCTGCCGTGTTCTCCTTCGCCCGTCAGGCGCAGACGCTGACTGGTTGAGATCCCGGCTGGAATCTTGACGGTGAGCTTGCGCTCGCGCCCGATCCGGCCGGCGCCGCGGCACGTCTGACATGGCTTGGCGATTGTCTTGCCGGTCCCGCGGCAGTTGGGGCAGGGGCGGGCAACGGTCAAAAACCCCTGCTGATACCGCAGTTGGCCGCTGCCGCGGCACTGCCCGCATGTCTCCGGGGACGTGCCTGGCGCAGCACCCGACCCACGGCACGTGTCGCACGCTTCCTCGCGCGGAATCTGGATCGCCGTCTCGGTGCCTAGCGCCGCTTCCTCGAACGTGATCTCGAGATCGTAGCGGAGGTCGGCACCGCGCTGTGGTCCTCCCCGTCGACGACGACCGCCGAAGACGTCACCGAAACCAAAGACGTCGCCGAGGCCGGCGAAGATGTCGGAGAAGTCAGCGAAGATCGTCGGATCGAAACCAGGCGCTCCCGCGCCAACGCTGCTCACGCCGGCGTGCCCGAAGCGATCGTAGAGGCTTCGCTTTTCGCGGTCCGCGAGCACGGCGTAGGCTTCGGCCGCTTCCTTGAAGTGCTCCTCGGCCTGCTTGTCACCCGGATTGCGATCAGGGTGATATTTCATCGCGAGTTTGCGATACGCCGTCTTGATCTGGCCGTCAGTGGCCTGTCGGTCCACACCCAGAACCTCGTAGTAGTCACGCTTGCTCACGCCGGTCCTCACTGCTGCCCCTTTGCGACCTTGACCATCGAAGGCCGGAGGAGCCGATCGCCCAGCATGTAGCCACGCCGAAACTCCTCGATGATTTCCCCTTCGCGGAGGCCTTCCGCCGGCTCGTGGGCGACGGCCTGATGATAATAGGGATCGAATTCAGTGCCGAGCGCTTCGATCGGGCGTACGCCGCGCTTGCGCAACGCTTCCGTGAGCTGACGATGAATCAGCTCGACACCGCGCCGGTACGGTTCAGCTCCGTCGGGCGTCTCCGCCTTCAGCGCGCGCTCGAGATCGTCGACCAGCGGCAGCAGCTCCTGAATCAAATCCGCAGCCGCTGCTTCGGTCAGGTTCAACCGTTCCCGCTCGGTGCGCTTGCGGTAGTTGTCGAACTCCGCCGTTTTACGCAGGAGCAGATCGTAGTAGCGATCGCGCTCGCCTCGCAGCTCTTCGACTGACTGGGTCTGGGGCTGGTCTTCTGTTCCAACAGCGCTCGATGTACTCGATGGCGAGGAGGTTGTCGACTCGGATGCCGTTTCCGCTTCAGGCTGATCTTGAATATTGTCCATGATTAGAACGTGAATCTCCTTATGTCCGAGTGAGGCACGAGGAGTACCAGCCCGGTGGAATGCCTTTCGTTCGGCGAACCGGTGTCGCGAGCGCTGAAAGTGAGGGGCTCACGACTTCGAATTCACCATGTTGCTGACGGCCCTCGAGAGGCTCTCGACGGCGTTGATCGCGCGCGAGTATCGCATCCGTGTCGGTCCAAGCACACCGACGGCGCCCGTCGCGTGCCGGTCGGAATAGGTCGACACGAGCAGGCTGAAGCGCTGCAGGTCGGGGCTCTGGTGTTCCGATCCAATGACGATCGTCAGGCCGTCGCTGTTCATATAATCGTCGAGCAGGCGAACGAGCCGGCTTTTCTCCTCGATCATCTGCAAAAGCGTTCGCAGTGTCTCGAGCGTCAGATCGGGATCATCGCCGCCGACTTCGTCGAGCAGCAACGAGGTGCCTTGCACGAACAGCAGCGGTGTCGACTCGATGCTTTCCAGGGTGGCGTCCGCCAATCGAAGTGCACGAGCCATCAGTGCGTCGTACAGCGTGCGCTCCTCGTGTAGCCGGTCGAGCACCGCCTGCCGGACCTCAACGAGCGTTTGGCCCCTGAACTCACTGTTCAGATAATTCGCTGCCTGCTGCAGTTCGACGGGCCCGTGATCGTCACTCGGTTCGATGACCCTGTGCGAGATCTGTCCGCCAGTCGTGACGATCACGACCAGCACCTTCCCGCCGTCCAACGGCACGAACTGGAGGTGCTCCAACGCTGCCGTGTCGACGGCCGGGACGACCACGAAGCCGACCTGATGCGACGCTCGCGAGAGCTCATGCGATACCTGCTCGAACAGATCCTCCACGCCAATCGAGCGCCGGAGCCGAAGGCGCGCTTCGAGCTGTGGCGTGGGACGAAGGGACCGCCGGTCTGCCAGGAGGCCGTCGACGTAAATCCGGTACCCGCGATCCGTCGGCACGCGGCCGGCCGACGTGTGCGGCTGGCGAACGTAGCCTTGTTCCTCGAGTCGAGCCATGACATTTCGGAGTGTCGCCGATGACACACCGAACCCCCGTTCAGCCAGCCACAGGGAAGAGACGGGGTCTCCCTGCTCGATGTACGCCTGAACGACAACCGCAAGGATCCGTCTATCTCGTTCGGGCAGCTCAGGATGGCTCACCATACCGGTTAGCACTCACGGTCGGGGACTGCTAACGATTATACGAGAATCACGCCTCAGCGTGAAATTCTGCCGGGGTCGAGGGCGATCGCCGATCGGTGTTTCGGCGGCTGTGCCGCGGCCGTCTAGTCAACTGATCGAGCGAGTGGACATCCACGGGACAGCCACCGGTGCCAGCCAGCCGTGCCAGCCATTCGTGGCTGTCCCCTTTGGAAGTCCCGATTGGATGTCCCCAGGAGATGGTCGGCGGCGGCGACCCTAGCGGAGGTCCGCCCGCGCTGCGAGCTCATCCGCAGCGACCCGCGCCGACCTGACGATCTCCGTCATGTCGGCGCCGATGAGCTGGAAGTCGCGCACCAGAATCTCGCCATCGACCATCGTCAGCCGGACGTCGGATCCCCGAGTAGCGTAGACGAGTGTGGACCATGGATCACGGTCGGTCTGGAGGTGCGGACGATTGCGGTCCACGACGATCAAGTCGGCGCGCTTGCCGGGCTCGATCGAGCCGACTTCGTTTTCGAGTCCCAGCGTGCGCGCACCGTCGCGGGTCGCCATCCACAGCACGTCGCGGGCGGGCAACGATCCAGGTCCCCGCGAGATCGACTGCAGCGTGGCCGCGAGACGCATCTCGTCGAACATGTCGAGCCGGTTGTTGCACGCCGCGCCGTCGGCGCCGAGCGACACGCAGATCCCTCGAGCGCGCAGGTCGACAACCGGTGCGATGCCGGACCCGAGTTTCAGATTCGATCCGGGGCAGTGCATGATCTTGACCCCGCGATCCGCGGCCAGTTGCTGCTCGCTTTCGGTGAGCCAGACGCAGTGCGCCGCGCAGAGCTGCCTCGTTGCAAGACCTGTAGCCGCGAGGTACTCCAGATTCGAATGACCGCCCGAGATTCGCCGCACGAGCTCCACTTCGTCTTTCGACTCGGAGGCATGCGTGTGGACGAGCACACTCTCGCGCGACGAAAGCGACCCCACGGCTTCGAGCAGCTCGCGTGAACACGAGAGGGCAAATCGCGGCGCGAAGGCCGCACGCAGTCTGCCGTTTGCCGCCCCGTCCCAGCGCTTCCTGAGCGCGACGCTCTCGTCGATCGACCTGGTCGTCTGTTCAAGCAGGCGCTTCGGGACTTGATTATCGGAGTCCATCATGCACTTGCCGACCGTCGCGCGCAGGCCGGTGTCCGCGAGGGCCTCGAACACCGTGTCGGTGTCATGGACCGTCTCCATCGTCAGCGCCGTCGTTGTGCCCGAGAGAAGGAGCTCGGAAGCGGCCAATCTCGTGGCGGCACGAAGCGTCGCGGGTGAGTGCGCCGCTTCGAGCGGCCAGACGCGCCGGCGCAGCCAGTCGAGCAGCGGCATGTCGTCAGCGAACCCTCGGAAGAGCGTCTGGCACAGATGAATGTGCGTCTGAACGAACCCCGGCAGCAGATACCCGCCCGCTGCATCGACGGTGACGTCGCAGCGATCCGCCGGTTCCGCCCCGACGGAGACAATCCTGCCGTCCCGAACGACGACCGCGCCTCCGACGACGTCGAGCCGATCGTTCATCGTGAGAATCGTCGCGTTTCGAATCAACGTGGTCGGCATGAGTAACGGGAGAGTCCTTTACGAGACTGTCCCCTTCAGGAGCGCGTTCCCCGTAGCGGGATGCTGAAAAACGCATCCTGAATGGAACATGGAAGATGGGAAATGGGAAAACCCCAACACTTTGCCATCTCCCATTTTCCATTTCCCATCAGGCCGTCTTTTTTCAGCGGCCTGGTAGGGCGCTCGAGGAGACTGTCCACCCGCGGAAAGGGCGACCGGAATCAGGCGCTCTCGGCCTGCGTCTTGGGTTTCAGCTTGTGCTTGGAGAACGACATCGACAGGGCGCTCGTGTCGGCGCCGCGGTGGACTGCAATCAGCTGCGCGACGATGCTGACGGCGATTTCGGCCGGCGTGACGGCGCCGATGGCGAGGCCAATGGGAGCGCACACGCGCTGCAGGCACTCGACGGGCATCCCTTCCGCGATGAGCGCATCGCCAATGCGTGCGACCTTGGCGCGGCTGCCGATGAGACCGAGGTACCGCAGATCGCGTGCCGCGAGCGCACGCATCGCCTCGAGATCGTTCTGGTGACCGCGCGTCACGATGACCACGTACGCTGACGCAGGAAGGGCCGCCCGATGCAGCCACTCCGAGAGGTTGTCGACGACGACTTCTTCAGCTTGCGGGAAACGATCGCGGCTTGCAAACTTCTCACGGTCGTCAATGACGTGGATATGGAATCCCGCATCGGCCGCGACGCGGGCGACGTGCCAGCCGACGTGGCCGGCGCCGATGATATAGAGGTGGGGCGCCGGCAACAAGGGATCGATGTGGACGTCCATCTGTCCGCCGCAGACCAAACCGTTCTCCTGAGCGAAGTCGTCGTTGAGCTCGTAGTGCAGGACCGTCGTGCGCCCCGACGTGATCGCCTCGCGGGCCTTCCAGAACGCGTCGTTCTCGTAGCAGCCGCCGCCAATCGTGCCGACCGTCCGGCCGTCGGCAAAGACGAGCATCTTCGCACCGGCGCGCTGCGGCGTCGAGCCGTTTGCGCGGATCACCGTCACCAGCGCGACCGCTTCCCCGCGCTTCAGTGCATCCGCGGCGGCAGAGAGAACATCCTCGTTCAGACCAGGACCTCGATCTTCGATTTCTGCCGGAGCGCGGCAATGAAGGCCTGCGTGCGCTCCTGTTTCTTCTGGTTCTGAAGAAGCCCCTTCAGCTGCTCCTTCACCTGCTCGAGCGGCACCGTCGCCTCCGGCTTGCGGTCGGTGACCTTGATAATGTGATACCCGAACTGCGTCGTGACGACATCGCTGATTTCGCCGGGCTTGAGCGTGAACGCAACCTGCGAGAACTGCGGCACCATCCGCTCGCGCGTGAAGTAGTTCAGGTCGCCGCCCTGTTTTGCGCTTCCCTCGTCCTGCGAGCGAGCCTGCGCGAGCTTCGCGAAGTCCTCACCCGCTCTTGCTTGCTTCAGTATCGCGTCGACCTCTGCACGTGCCTTGGCCCTGGTCGGTTCGTCTGCTTTCGGGTCGACCTTGATCAGGATGTGGCTCGCGCGAACGGTTTCCGGCTGTTGAAACTTCTCTGGATTCTTTTCGTAGAACTCCTGCGCCTCCTGATCGGTGACGGCTGGGACGCTCGAGAGCTCGCCCTGAACCATCTTGTCGATGAGGAGGTTGGACTGCGTGTCCTTGCGAAGCCGCTCGAGTGACATCGAGCGATCGGTGAGTGCCTTCTTGAACGCGTCCTCGGTGGGAAACGTCTTCCGCAGCTGCTCCATCCGTTGTTCCAGTTCCGAATCGGTAACGGCCAGGTGTCGGGCATTGGCTTCCTGAAGGAGCATCGTGAACGTGATGAGCTGTTCCAGCGCCGCTCGATAGACTTCATCGCGACGCTCTGCAGGAATGGGACGACCCGCGACGGCTTCTGCGTTGCGGATGATCGCGTCGAGATCCGCCTTCCTGACCTCCTCACCGTTCACGCGCGCGAGAACATCAGGCAGCTCCGCGGGCATGGGTTTTGGTTTCGCCGCCGGCGGTTGGGATGGAGGCGTCGTCTGTCCTGCGGACGTCGGCGCCGGCGCTGCAGGCGTCTGCGGCGACTGAGTTTGGGCCGGCGGCGCTTGTCGCGTGGCCGGCTTCTGTCCCGCAGGCGTCTGGGTAGCCGCAATGGCGGTCGGAATCGGGTCCGCCGGCTTCCGACATGCACCGAACGCGAGGAGCACCAGAGCAAAGAGCGCGAGAGATCGTTTCACCATGTCCTGAGCTCGTGCACCGTTTGAGCCGAATCTTGATCTTACCGCGAATTCCGCCTCTTCTCGGTCACAGACTCGTCACCACGGAGCGCGGGCGGCGGCTCGCCGACTGACCCGCGTCGATACGCATTACCAGCCGCTGAAGCTGTGTAGCCGGCACACTTCAGTCGGTTCGGTTCCCTGGATGAACGCTTCGGAGAGCACTCGCGGGCAGCCCGGCGCGGCAATGGCTCCGGTGTCGCGATCGATTTCGACGAACGTGATCCCTGCGGGGGCCTGAAAGGGAAGATTTGGATGGCCGGCGAGCGCCTTCATCATGAAGTTCGTCCAGATGGGCAGGGCCGCTTGCGTTCCGCTCAGACCGAGCGGCTGGTTGTCGTCGAGCCCGACCCAGACGAGGGTCAGAAGCTCGGGGGTGAAGCCGACGAACCAGGCGTCCCGGAGGTCGTTCGTCGTACCGGACTTTCCGGCCGCGTCGAGCGCGAACCCTGCAGCTCTGGCGCCGGCGCCGGTGCCTTCGTTCAGCACGCTGCGCATCATGTTCGTGACGAGGAACGTCGTGTCGCTGCGTGCAATCGTCTTCGGTCCCGTCGTCAGTACCGCGAGGTCCCGGCCGCCGCTCACCAGACGCCCGATCGATCGAAGCGGGCGCTCGACGCCGCCGTTCGGAAAGATTGTGTAGGCCCCGGCGATCTCGATCGGCGTGGCTTCGAAGACGCCGAGCGCGATTGACGGATACGGACGCGGCGGCGTGCCGGTGGCGACGCGCCGCCAGAGAGCTGCGACGTGCTCGTACCCGGCAGCTTCGGCGACCTTGATAGCGACGATGTTGCGAGAGAGCGCGAGCGCGCGGCGGAATGTGATCGGTCCGTCGTACTGATCCTCGTAGTTGTTCGGGTTCCAGGTCTGCTGGTTGAACTCGAACGTCGTCGGCTCGTCCAGAACGATAGACGCAGGCGTTACGTCCTTGCGGCCTTCTTCGGAGGCGTGCTCGAACGCCGCCAGATACACGAACGGCTTGAAGACCGAACCCGGCTGACGCTTTGCCGTGGTTGCGCGGTTGTATTGCGACTGGTTGTACGAGCGTCCGCCGATGAGCGCGAGGATCTCACCGGTCCTGGGATCGACCGCAATCAGCGCGGCCTGCGCCTTCTGCCGGCGGCGTTTTGCGAGCAACTCGTCGACGCGGGCAAGGCCGTCCCGCAGAGCGTCCTGCGCGAGGCGCTGCAGGTGCAAATCGAGCGTGGTGTAGACGTCGACTGTCGATGCGACCGAACGGTACTTCTCCTGCAGCTCCTGGCTGATCAAATCGACGAAGTATGGCGCTTCGGAGTCGAGAGCCCGTGCGGCCATCTGCAACGGTTCGCGTGAAGCGCGTTCCGCCGCTTCGGCTCTGATGAACTCCGCGTCAGCCATGGCGTGGAGGACCACGTTCCGTCGTTCCCGCGCACGCTCGGGGTTGTTGAACGGCGAAAGGCGCGACGGCGATTGAATGACGCCCGCGATGGTTGCCGCTTCGCTCAACGTGACGTTCGTGATGTCCTTGGCGAAGAAGAGCCGCGCCGCTTCACCGACGCCGTGAATCGCAAAAGATCCGCGCTGGCCGAGCGATACGTCGTTCAGGTACAGCTCGAGAATCTGATCTTTCGTGAGCCGCCGCTCGAGGATGACGGACATCAGCCATTCCATCATCTTGCGCTTGAGGCTCTTCTCGGGTGTCAGAAAGGTGTTCTTGACGATCTGCTGGGTGAGTGTGCTCCCGCCCTCGAGGTACTTCTTGTCGGCGAAGACGTTCGTTGCGACCGCCCGTGCCGTGCCAATCAGGTCGACACCGGAATGATCGTAGAAGCGCCGGTCCTCGATCGCGAGAACGGCCTGCACCATGCGGGGCGGAATAATTGAGAGCGGGACGTCGCGCCGTTTTTCGCGCCCGGTCCTGACGAGCGCCGTGATGAGCGGCGCGTCGAGAGTCAGGTGGTCCGCCCGCGTTTTCGCCGGAAGCATCTCGACGTGCGCTACGATTCCAGGGTCGGGCGCTTTGGGACGTGGCGCGACGAATACCACGCGGACGGTCTGACCTTTGCGATCGCCTTCGCGCGGTACGATGACAATCGCGTCACGGCCGACGGTGAACTCGCCCGGTTGCTCGGCCTGCGCGCGGTTCGCATAGCCCAGCTCGTTCAGCCGGTCGACGAGTTGAGTCAGTCGCAGTGCCTGCCCGGTACGGACTTCGAACGGGCGCCCGAACACGCGGGGATCGATCCGCTGCATCTGGCCGTGGATGCGCGCGTCGATCATGCGCGCGAAGAGGACGTAGTAATACGCGATGACGGCCGACATGACGATCAGCGGGCCCGAGAGTCCGACGAGCACGAAGAACTTCCAGCCCCGTCGACGACGTGGCTTGGCCGGCCTCTTCGCGCCAGGCTTTCGGGAGGATTCCGTTTTGACCGTTGTCGTCACGACAGCTGGATCCGGGCCATGATGGAGGTCAGGCCTCTGACAGACAATCGGCCTGAGTGCATATTCGGCATCCCGTGTATCGGACGGATCGCGGCACTGCGTTATTGCGTCCTAACTAGACCGAGGGTGGTTGACCTGCGTGGGTCCGTGTCAAAGGGGGAGCTGACTCGTCCATTGTACACCGACAGGCTCACTACTCTTCATTGATTCTTTCGGAGGATCGATTCATGAGACGCGCAGGCGGAATCGCCTTACTGAGTCTCGCGGTCGCCCTGCTGCTGCCCGTTACCGCGGCGGCGCAAGCCCAGGCCGCCGACGGCAACATCGAGGGAGTCATCCGGGATCCGACAGGAGCCGTTCTGCCAGGCGTCACCGTCGTGTTGACGAACACGGATACGGGAGCGCAGCGCACCGTCGAGACCAACGAGACAGGAGAGTATCGGGCGCTGCTTCTCCCAATCGGAACGTACACGATCACCGCGGAGTTGCCGGGCTTCAAGAAGCATGAGGAAGCCGGTCTCACGCTGATGGCAGGGCAGACCGTGGTCACGGTGATTACGATGTCGGTCGGCGACCTGAACGAGGTCGTCTCCGTTTCGGGTGAGACGCCCATTGTCGACAGCGCCAAGATCGATGTCGGCCGCAATCTGACCGAGCGCGAGATCAAGAACCTGCCTCTCGTCGCGCGCAACCCGTACAATTTCGCCCTCGTGCAGCCGGGCGTCAGCGGATTCGAAAACCCCGAGTTCGGCGTCGTCCGATTCGCGGCGAACGGGACGCTTCTGAGGGTCAACTACCAGATCGACGGCAACACCAACACGCAGAAGGATCGCGCGGGGCTGCGCCTGCTGCCGATCTCCGAAGTGATGGTGCAGGAAGTCAAGGTCGTGACCAGCGGGTACGCCCCGGAGTTCGGCCAGACGATGGGCCTGGTGTACAACGCCATCACACCATCCGGCACGAACACGCTCAAGGGATCAGCAAGCTTCCGTTTCCGCAACAAGAACTTCAGCGCGTTTCCGTACCCCTTTACGCTGCCAGAGACTGACGCGAACAAGCCGCAGACGAAGAACCGGACGTGGACGGCCGAAGCCGGGGGTCCAATCGTTCGGGACAAGGTGCACTTCTTCGGCGGCTTCGAGAGCACGTACCGCGATCTCTCGTCGCAGAGCGTCATCACGATCAAGCCTGCCGACGCGCAGCGGATCGGCCTTCCGACGCAGCCTGCAGCGATTCCCCGCGAACAGACCGTGCAATTCTACATCGGGAAGGTGGACTATCAGCTCCGTCCGCAGCACCGCCTCACGGCGCGTTATATCCATTTTCAGAACGACTCACCGAACAACATCGCCGGCGGGCTGAACTCGACGGAAGTTTCCACCGATTTCCTCGATTCGATGAATTCGGCGGCCGGACAGCTCGTCTCGACGTTTGGTGTCTCGAAGCTGAACGAGCTGCGCGTGCAATTCGCGAATCGTCATCAGAGCCGGAACCTGAGCGACCTCTCCGGTACGGGACCGGACATCCTCGTGTCCGGCGTCGCCAGATTCGGAGGTCCAAACTTTACGACCGCCGACGCCGGCTTCGATTTCAAACAGAAGATCTGGCAGGTCATCGACAACTTCACGTTGATCAGGGGCAGCCACAGCTACAAGCTCGGAGCCGACGCGCAGTTCATCCACGATAGCCGGACGGCTTCGCTGTTCAGCGTCTACACGTTTGCGTCCGTCGATGGCTATCTTGCGGCGAAGAGCGGAGCGTCACCGTTCGGCTACACGAACTTCCAGCAGCTCCTCGGTGATCCCGATTTCTCAATGGACACGAAGCTGTACAGCTTCTTCATGCAGGACGACTGGAGACTGAACCCGGATCTCAAACTGTTGTACGGCGTTCGGTACGATCTCTACGACTATCCGAAAGCCGATTCGAGCTCGCCGTTCGAGTTCAATCGCAACTTTGCGACTGACGCGAACAACTGGGGGCCGCGAGTCGGCGCGGCGTGGACGCCGTTTGTCGACAAGCGCACGGTCATTCGAGCGAGCACTGGAATCATGTACGACCAGCCGTTGCTCGCGGCCTACGAGAACGCGTTCCAGAGCAGCGGCGCGCCGGCACGATTCCAGGTGGCGCTGCTGCCGGCGAGCGCTGGTGCGCCCGCCTTTCCCAACACGCTGGCCAACACTCCACCGGGTTTCACGCTGCCGACGCAGTCGATTTCGACTGTCGATCCTGAGTTTCAGGTTGGGCGGACGTTCCAGAACAACGTCCAGTTCGAACATGCGCTCGGACGCGATTTCTCGGCGGCAGTTGGGTTCGTCTACGTGAAGGGGTACGACCTGCCGGTCATCACCGACATCAACCTGACGAACCCGACCGGAGCGCTTGCCGACGGGCGTCCGATCTTCAGCGCGGCAGTCAACGCCTCGACACGCCACTCGCCGCAGTTCGATCACATCAACGCCGTGCAGTCGATCGGCGA
>JBKPCD010000056.1:0-37738 GCA_046727175.1 Acidobacteriota bacterium
ACGTCACAAAGCCGACGAGCGCGCGTCCGGTGAACGACTGGCGGCTGCACAGCACGCAATGAAGCGACAGGCGGAGTTCGAGGAACGGCTCGCTCAAGAAGAGGCCACGCGCAAAGCACTCGAGCGAGATCTTGCGGAGACACGTCAGGCATCTAAAGAAACTCGGCAGCGCTTGGTCGATGAGACCGCTGTCATCAGACGGCAGGCGCGCGAGCGCGAGGCGCGCGTCGAAGAGCGTGCCGTGAAGGATCGAGAGAACCACGAGCGCGCCCGATTGGTGACCCAGGCCGAACTTCAGCGGCTCTCGGCCGAATACGCTGAGGTTCAACGCACTCTCGATCAGGTCCGTGCCGAGGCGCGGCAAACACTCGACCGCGTGTCGACTGAGCATGTTACCGAACGGAACCGGCTCGCGGCCATGATTGCCGAACGAGACGCCGAGCTGAAAGAGCAGGCGGCAACCCTTCGGGCTTCTCAGCAGGCGGGAAGAAACGCGCTCACGCAAGTCGAGGACAGGCTCCGCGTGACCGAGGAGACCCACGGTCGCGACGTCGCGCACCTTCAGGGGGAGCTCAACTCCCTCCGCAACGAGTTGGAAGTCACCAGAAGCCAGCGCGAAGCGCTGCGGACCGAAGCGGATCAAGTGCCGCAACTCCGCAAACAATTGAACGAAAGTCAGGCAGAAAACCGCCGGCAGTTCGAGGACGCTCCGTACGGATTGTTTCAATGCCGTCGAGACGGCGCACTCAAACACGCGAACCGTGCGTTGGTGCGCTTACTCGGTTACCGAACGGCGGATCAATTGCGGAGAGTGGACTTTCCCACGAAAGTCTTCGAATCAGCGGACGATCTGCACTGGTTGATCGAACGCCGCCTGAGCGCGGGAACGATAGAATCGATCGAGACCGCGTGGAGGAGAAAAGACGGAGGCCGCCTTGTCGTGCGCCTGGTGGCCGTCGCTGCTTCGGCTGAGTGGATCGAAATCGTTGCGGATGACATCACGAATCTTCGCGTGACAGAAGACAAACTTCGGCAGGCGCAACGAATGGAAGCGGTTGGGCGTCTCGCGTCGGAAGTTGCTGTTACCTGCGACAACCTGCTCCGAGACGTCAGTCACGACGGCCAGCAATGGCTGGCCACCATCGACAGCGACACTCCCCTGCGGCATCAAGGTGAACTGCTCCTTGGTGAGGTGACGCGTGCGGCCACGTTCCTGCGACAGCTCGCGGTATACGGCAAGAAGCAGACGAACGCCTTCCAACCAGTCGACGTGAACAAGGTCCTACGCGACTTCGAGCTCCTGCTCAAGCGCGTAGCCGGCGACGACATTCACCTCGTACTGCCGAAGACCTCGCCTCCACTCACGGTCGATGTCGATGTGGAGCGCGTCGAGAGAATCCTCGTCAATGTAGCGAGCTACGGACGTGAGCGGATGCCGTTCGGCGGCCAGCTCAAGTTTGAGCTAGCCACAGTTGTAATGGATCGCCAATTCGTTGCGAAGCATCCCCACGTCCGTCCCGGCGCTCACGTACTAGTCACGGTCACAGAAGTGAGAGGCACAGCGCGCTTAGACTCTGCGGACGCACTCCGAAACCAGCCTGTTGGAACGGATCACAGCACGCCAGAATCCGGCAAACCAGGAGTGGATCTAGGGGTGCTGATGGGACTCATCGGCGATTGCGGCGGACACTTGTGGATCACGGCGGACCCGCCTGGCAACATGGTTCTGAAAATTCATTTGCCGAAGCGCCCCTTCGATGTCCAAGCAGAGCACAAGCAAGCGACTCGATTCGGCCGGGCTCTGTCGGTGGCGCGGTTGTTCGGTCATTAAATCTGACCTCGTCAGATTTATCGAAAGTCGAATCATTTCTCCTGTCACGCGCGCACCCCTTCGACGGAGGTCAGGGCCCTCCTGAGCCTTTCGCGCAGGCAAGCTCGCCGATGCGCTCCCGACATATACGCGTTCGGCGTCCTCTTGGTCGATGAAGGGCGCTTTCTGACGTACGGCACCGATGTCGCGAGTATGCTGTTCCACGTGTCAACGAGCGCCATCGACGGCATCGCCCAAACGGATCCCTTAATCTCGACGTCGTGCCCGATGCAGCAGATATGAAATACTCGGCATGCTGCTTTGGGTCGCGAGCGCTCGTTTTATTTGTGTCAACCCATCGCTGGAGCATGTCGCCCGGTGTTGCCGCTTTCTCCCACGTTCTGAAGTCGTTTTAGCACTTCAGCGGTCGGCAGCGAATTGGCGGCTCCTCAACTATTATTATCGGGCTGCGTGATGGGGTGCTTTCATGGCTCTGCCCACTGATCGAACTGACGAGCTGCACGCCGTCCACTGCTGTTGGGGTTCGTATGACCCGTGTCGTCGTCGTCGTTGGTACCAGGCTTTATCGCGAGGGTCTTGCGCAGCTGCTCAATGCACATGATGAGTTCACCGTGGTGGCCGCCGAGTCGACGGGACGCGACGCGTTAGAGCGGCTCGATGAGGCGGCGGCAGACGTGGCGCTCGCTGATATCGACGTACCCGATCTCGATGAAATGTCGATCGCGCTCGCGCAACGATCACCCCGAATCCCGCTCGTCGCCCTCGGAATCAGCGACTCGGACTCGGACGTGCTCGCGTGCGCCGAGATGGGCATGGCGGCCTATGTCACGCGGGAGAGTTCCATTGAGGAGCTCGCCGCGGCGGTTCAGGGTGCGGCGGATGGCGAGCTGATCTGTTCCCCGCGAACAGCTGGAACCCTCATACGCCGTCTCGCAGAGCTCGCCGCCGAGAACCATCGCAACGGGTCGGTGGCGCTCCTGACCCGCCGCGAGCGCGAGGTCGCGGCGCTCATGTGCGAGGAGCTCTCGAACAAGGAGATCGCCATGCGACTGCGCATCGAAGTGGCGACGGTCAAGAATCACGTCCACAATGTCCTCGACAAGCTGCGCGTCCATCGTCGGGCCGAAGCGATTCGACTGCTTGCGCATCCAACGAATCGCCCGGCCAGTCACCAGTAGCGGCCTACCTACACTGAACGGGCTTCTGGGTCGCCTGCGCAGTTCGCTGGCGGCCTCGTCCATCTTCTTCAACCTCGACCACTGATGCATCGGTTCGACTAGGGTCTAGATCCGCGCGTAGACCCAAATCGCATCTTCCGGTCTATTCACATTCAAGCTGCCGAACAACAGAATCCAACGGGAAGGCGCATCGGTTTTGAATGATCCCGCCGAGCCGTACGCAGTCACGTTCGCTCGCGCACACCAGCGGGCTCGCAGGAACGTTATGTTCGCTTTCACCGCACCGGGCGGTTTCGGGCATGCCGCCCGAACTCCCGTCCGCATCCTATCCACCGATACGGGGCCTCACAGCCCTGTGGAACATCACCAAAGGCGATCCGCGGGTCACGATCGCGGTGATCGATGGGCCTGTCGACACATCACACCCGTGCTTCGCGGGAGTGTCGCTCCAGACTCTCAACCTGAAGGGGCGCGCCAGGGTTGTGTGCCGGAGCAAGGCGCAGGGCAGTTGCAATCACGGGACCCAGATTGCCAGTCTCTTGTTCGCCCAGCACGGCTGTGGACCCGTCTGGGGTATCGCTCCGGGCTGTCGCGGTCTGATCATCCCGATTTTTCGCGACCACCCTCTCGTCGCGGGTGGTGTGCTGCCGGCCACGCAGACGGATCTCGCTCGAGCGATAGACCTGGCGAGGGACCACGGCGCACAGATCATCAACATCAGCTCGGGTCAGACGTCGGTCCGCGGCCACGCCGAGCCTCAACTGGAGGCTGCAGTTCGGCGATGTGCCGAGAGCGGCGTGCTGATCGTGTCGGCGGCGGGCAACGAGGGGTGCAACTGCCTTCACGTGCCTGCCGCGTTGCCCGATGTGCTGGTCGTCGGCGCGCTGGACAGCGCGGGGCAGCCGGCGGAGTTCAGCAATTACGGTGAGCTCTATCGCGCCCGGGGTGTCCTTGTTCCGGGCGAGAACCTGAGGGTCGCCAGTACCGGCGGAGGATTCGAGGTCCAGACGGGCACCTCGTTCGCCACGCCGCTCGTGTCTGGCATCGCGGCGCTGCTGCTCAGCGCGCATTACAAACTCGGCCAAGGTCGAGGCCAGTTAAAACCAATCGGTCTGCGCGACCTCCTCCTGAAGAGCGCGCGCGAGTGTACAGCCAGAGATCCCACGGCGTGCCGCCGCTTTCTAGCCGGCACGCTCGACGTAGAGCGGGCTTTAACGCTTCTAAGCCGAGGAGAGCCACTGATGACAACTCCCAATTCACAAGGTCAGACGCCTTTCGATGGGTCTCCGGACACCTCGACGGATACGGGTGATCTCGGGGAGAACGCACCGGACAACACGAGCGGACCCGCGTTGGAAAACAGACACAGTGTGCCCGCCGGGCAGACGCGAAGCGTTAACTACGGCGCCGCTGGTACCGTGCCCAGTTCAGGAGGGAGGCCGCGACAGGAAGCCGCGGGTCGACCGCAGGTTGCTCCGTCCTGCAAGTGTGGTGGCGGTGGTGGAGAGGGCTGTTCGTGCGGCGGCGGAGGTGGAAACAGCGGCGGCGGAGGATCGGAAAAAGACCGGCCCCCGCTGGTGTATGCCCTGGGAACTCTCTCCTATGACTTTGGAACTCAGGCGCGCTTCGATTCCATCGCGGCGAACATTATTCCTCCGGAGGGAGCGCCGCCAGCACCAGTCGGCCCGATCCCTGCGTCGATTGACACGGACGCGCTGTTGGCCCACCTGGAGGAGAACCCGCATGTGGCGGAGTCGATCACGTGGACACTGAACCTCGACGCCACGCCGATTTATGCTATTCGACCTGACGGAGCCTTCGCGGCCCGAACCTACGAGGTGCTGCGGCAATTCCTGTCGGAACAGGTGGACGCGAAGGTGCGTTCCGAGCGCGTCTCCATTCCGGGCTACATGATTGGCACGCAGACGCTTCTCACCGGACAAAAGGTGGGCGTTGTTGTGCCCGAGCTGCGCGGGCTGTTCAACTGGACGATAGGAGCGCTCGTCACTCGCGCTGCGGGAAAACGCCCCGATGAGAAAGCCCCGAAGCCTGAACGGGAGGCGTTCCGGAAGAAAGAAGAGGGCATTACGAACTTCCTGCAGCGAGTGTACTTCGAGGTCCGCAATCTGGGGCTGGAGCCCCGCGACCGCGCGCTGAACTTCGCGGCGACGAACGCGTTCCAAATCGAACGGGTCTTCGGTCACGCGGCCGCGGCGGGACTTCAACTCGACCAGATCGAGGTGGAGCGAAGCCCGGTTTGCCGGGTCGACAGTGATTGCTGGGACATCGTGCTTTATTTCTTCAACCCGGTGAACGTACTCGGCGAGGCCCGCCACGCGTATCGGTTCACCGTCGATGTGAGCGACGTCGTTCCTGTTCTCATCGGGGACATTCGCGAATGGTCGGTACGGTAGTTGCCAGTTGGTGTTGCGGCTGACGCTAGGTGTGCGGCGACGGTCTCGAGTCCTCAGACGAAGGCCGGTGCAAGGGGAGGTTTGCGATGCGAGTTCCAGTTCAAGCGCCCGCGCTGGTGCGGAATCAACGGTCGCGCTTCGTCCGCCGATTCGGTTGCGGGCGGGTGGAGGCCTACGGTGTGCGTCCGTCTCAGTACAACGGAGGAGAGGAAGGCGAGACCGGGGAGGAGGAGGAGGGCGAAGCTGGTGGGCAGGGTGGTGACGAAGGCGGCAGTGTGGAGTCAGACTGATTGTCGCCAGGTTCCAGAGCGTAGTGTGCTGACCACAATCCTGTGGTGAGGTGGAGGTGTTCGATGTTGTTACCCGGACAACGGCCTGCCATCGCGCGGCCCGCCCATGCGGGATCGTTCGAGGAACGGGCTCAGGGCGGTGTGTATCCTCAGGTGAAGGTCTGCACGCCGTGCGTACGTGTCGGCGGCGGGCAGTGGTGCTTCAATCTGCCGATCATCGGGCGGCGGTGTCTGAGCGTGCCGTCACTCGGCACCTGGAAGGCGTGCTGCGAGACTAGGTGGGGCTGGCCGCCTGTTAGTTGCGGGCTCTCGCGGTGCTAGGCTGGCGACGAACGTCGCGCGTCTGAGGCGCCGCGCCGAGGAGACCCGGCTGCGCGTGGCGGCACAGTCGCTGTGTCGCCGCGTGCTGGCACGGGTCGGCACTTTTCGCGTGACAGCGAATGTTATTTCGCCGTCCTCCTCGCGGAGGTGTTGATTGCTGGTGCCCCACTTACGACCTGCCATCGCGCGGCCCGGCCACGCCGGAGCGTTCGAGGAACGTGCTGAGGACGGTGTCTACCCGCACCAGGTGAAGACCGAGTGCTCGCGGTGCGTCTTTGTCCGCGCTGGATCGTGGTGCGTTCACCTCCAGACCCTCGGGCGGAGGTGCTTCAACGTTCCGTCGCCCGGCCGTTGGAAGGCCTGCTGCGAAGTGCGATGGGGTGGGACACCCGTGAGGTGCGGCCTCTCACGCTGCTAGCTGGACGCGGAGTCCGGCGCGTCTGAGGCGCCTCGTGGCGACGCGGGGAGGCTCATGCCTCGGCCCGCTTCTAGGGTCGCCGTTTCTGTCGAACTGGCACGACGTCGCAGGCCCGCCGCCACAGAATCGTGCACCGGATGGGCCGGTGTCTGCGCGTTACATCCCGCGGCCGATTCCCTCACCAATGCTGCTGACGGTAGTCTAAGAAGTATAGGACGCGTTCGACTTTCGCGGCTGCCGTGATCCCACGATGGAGACGAATCCGCTCAGCGAGCGGCCCGACCTCGAGCAACTGGCCGAGGAGGCCGTGGAAGAACTCCTCGTATCGGGGGCGTTCGCGACCTATTCCGGGAAGCTGCCTGCCGGTGCGAGGGACAAGCTCAAACGGTCGAAGCTGCGATTGGATGATGAGTCCCTTCTGGAGGACATCTTCGCGGAACGGATGATTGCGCTGACCAGAAACGACTACGTCGAGGAGATCGACGACGAAGATCTGGACGAGAAGGTTCTCGCCGCGAGTCACGATCGCCCGGTCATAGTAGATATCTACTCCGACTACTGCCGCCCTTGTAATCACATCCTGCCGATCGTCTACCAGCTGGCCGAAAAGTACCGGAACGAGCTCAAGGTGGTGAAGATCAACATCTCGAAGAACGCCAGGTTTCGGGAAACCTTTCTCGGCCCCGTGCAGATGACTCCGGCCTTCCTGTTCTTCAGAAACGGGCGACCGGTACGGGCGAGCGGCCGTCTCACGCGCCTGCTTGGGCAGACAGCCTTCATTGCAAGCACGCGTGCAGGCCTGGAAAAACGCATCCGGTCTGTCGTGAGCATGCGAATTTGAGTCGTCACACTCACCGAACCAGTGGGCGGACGCGCGGCGCAGCTGCAACCGGAAGACCCCTGACGACGCTGGAAGTCGAAGTGCGGTCGGTGAGCCAGGCGCTGATCGAGTCCGGGTGTGGGCAAATACGTGTTTCTCCGGACACGTCGCGACGCGCCTCGTGCGCTGGTCCTCGAGCTCGTCGACAGTCCGACGCTCGCCGACAGGATCGCGCAAGGTCCACTGCCGCTCGACGAGGCATTGCCAATCGCCCGGCAAATCGCTGAAGCGCTCGAAGCCGCCCATTCGCAAGGAGTCGTCCATCGTGATCTGAAACCGGCCAACATCAAGATCCGAGCGGATGGCACCGTCAAGGTACTTCCCTGATGTGAACCTCGGAGGCGTCGCATTGTCGTTCACGAAGTACGGCTCGTCGATGACCCGGAAGGCGCAATCCTTTGCGGTATGATGCGCCATGCAATCATGCTTCGCACGAACCGTGCCGCGCGCTGGTTGTCCGGTATCTGAGGCGGCACCTCTAGCTCCGTGATTCCTCTCACTTCCGGCACGCGACTGGGCCCGTACGAGCTCCTCGCCGTTGTCGGTGCGGGCGGGATGGGCGAGGTGTGGAAAGCACGTGATACGCGTCTCGATCGGATCGTCGCGCTCAAGTTCTCGACAACGACGTTCAGTCAGCTCTTCGAATCCGAAGCGCGCGCCATCTCCGCTCTCAATCATCCGCACATCTGCCAGCTGTACGACATCGGTCCGAACTATCTGGTGATGGAATACGTCGACGGCAAACCGCTGAGCGGTCCACTGCCGTTGGACAAGGCGCTCCTGTACGCAGGCCAGATTCTCGACGCGTTGCACGCGGCACACAGCAAGGACATCGTTCACCGCGATCTCAAGCCGGCAAATATTCTCGTGAGCAAGACGGGCGTCAAGCTCCTTGATTTCGGCATTGCCCATCACCTGCCAACGGGGCTCCAACAGGACGTCAAGACGCGAACCGCTCTGAACGCGGGCGTCGCGGGCACGCTGGAATACATGTCGCCGGAACAGATCCAGGGCCAGGAGATCGACAGCCGCAGCGATTTGTTCTCGTTCGGCTGCGTGTTGTACGAGCTGCTGTCGGGGCGAAGGGCATTTGCCGGACCCACGGCAACGAGCGTCATCGGCGCGATCCTCGAGCGAGAGCCCGCACAACTCGATGTGCCGCCGGCGATCGCGAGAGTAGTGCGCACGTGCCTGGCGAAAGATCGCGAGCAGCGATTTCAGGACGCGCTCGATCTCAAGCGCAGCCTCGAATGGAGCGTCGAGCCGCACGCGCAGCCCCGGGCGCGACGCCGCACAACGGCGTTGCTGGCCGCAGTCTGCATCGCGCTGGCATCGGGCCTCATCTTCGTGTTGCTACGCGACAGGCCGCCCGCCGGAGTCCAGTACAGCGCAACCCGACTCACGTACGACGATGGTCTGACGACGGATCCCGCGATCTCACCCGACGGCAAGCTGGTCGCGTTTGCATCGGATCGCTCGGGCGACGATCACCTGGACATCTTCGTCCAGCAGACGACAGGAGGACCAGCGGTCCGGCTGACGCACACCGAGGGCGACAATCACGAACCCACCTTCTCTCCGGACACTTCGACCATCGTGTTTCGATCAGAGCGCGAAGGGGGAGGCCTGTACGCGATTCCGAGCCTCGGCGGTGATGCGCGCCTCCTCGCGCACGCAGGACACGATCCGCGCTTCTCGCCCGATGGTCGCTACATCGCGTACACCACGGCGAAATCCGGCACCGATACGGTCGCCGTAACCGGACGATGTTACGTAATTCCGGCCGAGGGCGGCCAACCGCGTCTGGTGAGTCCCGGATTCCGAGGCGCCACGTGGCCCGTCTGGATCGGCAATCGAACACTGTTATTCCTGGGTCTGCCGAGTGGCACTGAAAGGATGAGATGGTGGGCGACCGATGTCGAGGATCTTCATCGAGTCGCGTCCACGATGCTGCCGCTCTCGGCGCGGGGCTCTGCGATGAATCATGGAGCGAATCAGCTTGTGTTCGTCTCCGGCGCTGACGGCGATGTCGGCGGCGTGTGGGCCGTGCCGTTCGATCCGCGGACGGCGACCGCGACGGATGCGCCGAGCCGCGTGGCCCTTGGAATGGGTGACGGCGTCCGAGTTGCCTTGGCGAACACGGGAACGATCGCCGTGGCGCGAACCGATGTGGCCGTCAATGTGTGGTCGTTGCCGCTTTCCGGAAACGGCGTGCCCACGCAACTGACGTTCGATGGCGCCCCGAAGTCGCTACCGGACCTCTCGCCCGACGGGCGATATCTCGCGTTCGTGACAACGCGGAGCGGAAATCGGGATGTGTACCTGCGAGATCTGACCATCGGCCGGGAAACGGCAATCACGACGTCACCGTTGGGTGAAAGTCATCCCCTCTTCACATCGCATGGATCCCACGTCGCGTATGCGCAGTATCCCGACCCTGGCAAGCCTTTCAAGGTCTTCACCTATCCCGCCGCCGGTGGGTTACCGGAGCTGCTGACCGATGGCGCCGACGCCCGCTTCGATCAAGTGTCGGACGACGGACGGTATGTCACGTGGCACGGTGGCACCGAGCCGGTGATCGAGGTGCAGGATCTGAAAACGAAGACACGGGCCGTCATCTTGAACGCGCAGCCGAGGTCGATCTACCAACCCCGGATCAGCGGCGACGGGCAGTGGATCACGTTTCTGGTGAAGGCAGACGAAACCGACTCACGCATCTACGCCGCGCGGTTTCGCGGTACGCAACCGATCCCACCATCCGACTGGATTCCGCTGACGAAGGGGACCGCCGGCGACGACAAGCCCCGCTTGACCGCGGATCACCGTCGCCTCTTTTTCACGTCGGAATCAGACGGATATCGCTGCATCTGGGTCCAGGAGCTCGACCCAACCACTCTGCGGCCGGTTGGCGAGCCGAAAGCCATCCATCACTTTCACAGCGCCCGGCGGTCGCTGGCGCGGGTCCTCTTAAACCTTCAGGAAATTGCGATAGGCGGGGATCAGTTGATCTTCAACATGGCCGAGACCACGGGCAATGTGTGGCTGCTTCAGCCTGAGACGAAATCTCGTTAGGCCGGCCCTTCGTCTTGAGCGGGATCGAACCAGTGTTGGAGCTGATCCTCCGCAGTGCGGTAATTGTGTTTCGGACCTGACGCCACGGACCCGCTCCTACGAGTGCCGGTGCGGGTGGGTGTCGGATCCAAATCACACAAACGCATAAAGCTTGCGTATCCCCTCATTTTGGATGGACAGCGAAAGGTGTGCGTCGCACATCCTCGACTATGTCGGCGGCTTTACGAATCGCAGAATCTTGCAGCCCGTTCATCCGAGTCGTAAATGACAATCGTCGTCGTTTGCTTCGATCCGCCCTCCAGCGACCTTGCATCCGTGGCTTCGCCCTAACGTGCTGGTCAGCCCGGATGTCAAGCTGGTTGTCGTACCCGAAACAAGCATGCTCTGTGGCAGGTCGGGTTGCGCGTGGGGCTGGCGGTTCGGGCACACGCCCCGACCGCACGCCGGAGACTGAATCGGGCGGAGAGAACGGGCGCACGATCGAGATTCCCGCGCAAAGCACGGGTGGAGTGCGTGGTTCATCGAGGTCACGATCCGGAAATGAGCGCGACGGCGATCCGTCCCGCGCCGTACGCCGCAACCGCAACCACAGTACCGAGACCGAGCGTCTCGAGCCCCGATTTCCACCAGCGATCGGTCGTGACAAACGCCCGCAGTGCTCCCGTCACGAACAGCGCAAGGAACGTGGACGCCGTCGACCACAGCAGCGGTTCTCGGGTATTCGGCACGAAATACGGCACCAGCGGGATCGCGCCGGCGACGACGAAGGCGAGCAGGGTGGCGAGCCCATGCTTCCACGGGTATGTCTCGAGCTCTGGCAGATCGGCGGCTTCACGTGCGCGTTCGTCGGCGCGAATGGCCAGGAGATTTCCCACACCCATCGAGACACCGTCGGCGGTGAGGTTGGCGGCGCCGAGCACGATCACTGCGACGTGCGACAGCGCCCCGCCAGCCACGCCGCTTACCACGGCAAACGTCGTGATGATCCCGTCGTTGGCGCCGTACACGATGTCCCGGATGTAGTGGCGCGCGATGGCTGCCGCACCGCTTGGCTCGACATGAACCGATATGCGTGGCACGAACGCCTCTGTTGCAACGAGCGTGCTGGACGTGCTGCCGCAAGCCCTCGGTTTTCGTCGGCTGGAGGGCCGAGGGCTTGACGTCTTCCTTCTTCAACCCCGGGAGATCGATCTTCGTCACCAGCCGATTGTCCCTCTCGAACACGTCAATCTCGGGCGACCAGGCCGCCGCCTCCGCGAAGGGACGCGTCCGGAAGAGGTTCCTTCTTCGCCAACATCGTGCACCTGCTGACTATGCCGGGGAAGCAGCGTCCTCCGGACCCACTCACGCTGACACTGCTTCTACGTTGTCAGCGCCCGTTTCCTTCTCGAGACCGCACCGCTTGATCCGATCGCCCAGGGTCGAGCGCTTGACCTGGAGCAATTCCGCCGCGCGGGACTTGCTGCCGTGGGCGATCTCCAGCGCCCATTGGATCAACTCCCTCTCGACCTGCCGAAGCCGATCGTCGAGTGAAATCGATGTCGACGAGTGAGACGCCTTCGGCGGGAGCGGGACTGACGTCGACCCGGCGCCGGCGCGCAGGAGAATGTTGGCGGCGACACAGCCTACGCCCACCTTTCCGCACGTGCAGGTTTGAGCAATGCGCTCGCAGGCATTCTCGAGCTCGCGCACGTTGCCGGGCCACGAATACCTCGCGAACGCGAGCTTCACGCCTTCCGAGATCGTCGGGCCCGGCTGTCCGCGGCGGCGGAAATACCGCTCCAAAAAGTGCTCGACGAGCGCCGGAATGTCCTCCGGCCGTTCGCGCAACGGCGGCAACCCGACGGGCAGAACGTTCAGTCGATAGTACAAGTCCTCGCGGAACTTCCCGTCCGCAACCAGTTGCTTGAGATCGCGTTTCGAGCCCGCGAGGACACGCACGTTGACAGGAATCGTCCGCGTGCCGCCGACGCGCTCGACCGTGTGGTTCTGCAAGACCCGGATCAATTTCACCTGCATCGATAACGGCACGTCGTCAATATCGTCGAGAAACAGCGTGCCGCCGTTTGCCAGCTCGAATCGACCCGGGTGGTCCTTGATCGCGCCGGTGAATGAACCGCGCACGTGGCCGAAGAGCTCCGACTCGATCAGCGTCTCGGAAAACAACGCGCAACTGACCGCGACGAACGGCTGGTGCTTTCGGCGGCTCGACTGGTGGATGAGTGTCGCCACCACTTCCTTACCCGTACCGCTTTCACCCGTAATCAGCACGGTGCTCTCGCTGCCGCTGATGACGCGGAGAAACTCGAACACGCCGCGTATCCTGTCGCTGCTGCCCACGACGACCGAATTCGACTGAAAGGTTGCAGGACCCGACATGATCTGCACCTCAAGCGAGATGGAGGCTCTGGAACCCAGGGAGTTCTTCGCGAAGCGCGGTTTCGATGCCAATGTAGAGCGTCATGTGCGCGCTTGGGCAGCCCGCGCACTGTCCCTTGAGTCGAACGGCAGCCGAGTTGCCCTCGACCGAGATGAGCTCGATGTCGCCGCCGTCCGCCTGGAGGAACGGTCGCACCCGGCCGAGAATCCCCTCGATCTGTTGTCTGGTGATCATCGCAAAGGCCTCCTGGCTGAGACCGGTGGTTATCTGCCCGGCGGTGCGGGGCGGGCCGCGCCCGTGGCGCACCTGACCCGTTATGCGGCTCGGCGCAAACGAGTACAAAGCCGCATTCCGAGCCGTATACGGGCTCTGGCGAGAACCTGACGAGTCCTCGGCAGAGAGAGCAAGCCGGGCACCAGAAATCCGTCGGTGAAATGCCTGATTATTCGAGCGGATTCTGGCTGAGGAAGAAATGTCGTGGGGACTATTCCCCATGCGTGGGGAAAAGGGCCAATCGCGCTCGTGGGTCCGGAGTCGGCGTTCGACATCCGATCACCTACGGATGGGAGTCGAGCGCGCGCAGTCGAGTCGAACGGCAGTCCGCTTGAACTGCGGCGCGTCGACGATGGAATACCGATCTAGGGCCAGTGACGCTGTTCAGAAATACCGTCGTCGTATCGCCGGCACTCACCATGCGCGCGGTCCTGTTTTCAGAGCGCACAGCGTGGAAGGATGGCCGCGCGCGTGAGGCTCCCGGGCCCGGGGCGGGCATCACGCGTGCGGCTCAGCGTTCGATCAGTCTTCCGGTTTCAGCGCTGCAAACGGCTCTAATCGTCCTCAGGACCGCGTCCTCAGACAGGCCTGCCACGCCCGCGTTGAGCACCAGGTCGTCGATCGAGAGGACACCTTTCACACGCCCCGCCTGATCCACAACCGGTAGTCGACGTACGCCGAGCTCGGTGAACGTCGTCAGCGCCTTGTCGATGGAGTCGTCCGGAGCGCATGACACGACACCTTTCGTCATGGCCTCACGAACCGCGATCTGCCAGGGATTCTTGTGTCGACCGGCGACCATCAACGCAATATCGCGATCGGTGATCAGACCGATCAAATGATCTGCGTCGTCCACGACGGGCAGACAACCGCAGTTATACTCCGCCATCATCTTGGCGGCCTGAGCAAGCTGCGTCCTGGCGCGGCACGTTTCGGGAGGTGATGACATCAGATGACTGACCTGCATGATCGGTGTCCTCATGAAGAGGCGCACGCAATTGCAGTGCCGCGCGGGCCGCATGCGATTGACCCGACAATACGGTCAGTTTCGAATATCGGGGCAGAGCAACTGCCGGAAAGGCGCCGACCCGCCGGATCCCCGGCGGCCCGAGGCGTAGTGGTTGTGTCGCTTTAATCGCAGCTTTTTAGATTAGTTCTCTGTCAGATTCAACAAAGCTCGAAAGGTTCCATAGTCACGCGCGAAGGTGACCTCACGAAGACCACCAAGGGCACAAAGACCACGAAGAGAGATCACAAAGATTTTGTAAGGAATCTCTTCGTGTTCTTCTTTCTGGTTTATCGGTGGACAATTCTTCCGCAACCGTCACACCCCCGTAAGTTGCCTCGATTTCCTCTGGCAGATGGATTGCGTCGGGTAATAACGAGGTTCTCATGCAATCACGATCTGCCGTCCTCATTGCATCTCTGTTCGCGATCGCCGTAGCAACGCTCTCGTGTGGTGACGGCAGTTCGCCCACGGCACCCAATCCAGTCACCACGTGCACGTTCGTCGTGACACCGGGATCCGCGTCAGTGCCCGCCGCAGGGGGCACGACAACCGCGCATGTCGATACCACGTCGAGCTGCTCCTGGACGACGCGAGTGGACGCCAGCTGGATAAGTCTCAACCCTGCGGCTGGCACGGGATCGGCTGACATCGTGGTCACCGTACGCGGCAACGACGCATCCGAACAACGGTCCGCGCAAATCGCGATCGCAGACAAGACGGTATCGGTCAGGCAGGATGGAAGGACGGCGGTCTCGTGCGAGTACGCATTGGATCCCGAGAGTCAGACATTTGCGGCAGACGCAGGCCGCGGCCGGATCACGGTGCAGACCGGCGAGACCTGCAGTTGGACCGCCCGCGCTCTGGACGGCTGGTTGACGATCCGCACCCTCAGTGGGACGGGACCAGGAGTGATCGAGTACGAATTCCCTGCCTATACGGGTACAGAGCAGCGCCAAACCCGCATCATGGTTGGCGATCGGTCGGCAATCGTGCGGCAGGATCCGCCCGCGCGCGAGGCGTGCAGCTATACGGTCGATCCCACGAGCGCGAGGTTCCACTGGCACGGAGGGGAGCTCAGTGTCAACCTGACGACGGGCGCTCGCTGTCGATGGACCGCAGCGTCAGAGGCGTCTTGGATCGGCTTGCCGACACCAGTTTCTGGTGAGGGTTCCACGGTCGTGAAGGTTCACACGGAGACGTACACCGACGACAACACCCGGTCCGCTCCGGTGGCGATCCGTTGGCCGACAGAGACTGCGGGGCAGAATGTCTGGATCAGCCAGGAAGGGTGTCGTTACGCGATCACGGGCGACAAGGTCAAGACGTTCCCAGCGGCCGGCGGCCAGGAATACGCCTACGTCATCGAGCAGGCAATCAGTCCGGAGTGCAACATCCCCTGCCCCTGGACGGCGGAGCCGGACGTGGCGTGGATTCGGATTCTGAGCGGGAGCCCTGGCGCAGGGTACGACCGATTCAGATACGAAGTCCTCGCAAACACGACAGGAGCTTCGCGTTCCGGAGCGATCACTGTGATGGGGCATCGGCTGACGATCGTGCAGACGCCGTAAGCAGTTGTGATTGCGGGCTCCGCCGGTGGCATTACGGCCGCGAACGACGTGCTATCGGAGCTCCCCGTTGACTTTCCCGCGGCAGTCGTCGTCGTGCAACACCACTCCGGCGGCACGCCTGGCGTGTTCGAGCAGATTCTGCAGACAGCGACCCGTCTTCGAGGCGCCGCGCGCGTGAGGGATCTCTTTGCGCAGGCGGAGAGCCTAGCCCCCAGCATCATCTTCATCGACGAGCTGGACGCGCTTGGCAAGGTGCGCGTGCCCTCAGCGAAATAGTCACGTCGAATGCGGGCGTATTGCATCTGTCAATGCTCGCCGGCGCACGAGTATCAGGGCGAAGATCCCGGTGCCGACCAGCACCACCGAACTCAGTTCAGGCCCCGGTCGAAAAGGTCCGGACCTTGCCAGCTGACCTGTCTGTGCAGCATCTGGCCTGGCAACGGCACAAGAAACGCCAAATCCATGTTCACCTCGAACGCTCCCCGGACGCGATAGTGGAGGCCCGAGAAGTCAAGCTGTATATCCACCCAGTACCCGCCCGCCCAGGGTGGGTAAAACGGAGCGCCGGCAACGAAGTCGTCGTCGGGATCGACTGTCACTGAAAACGTGGCAGGCGTTCCGACGGCTACGACCGATTTGTCAGGAGAAGACACGATCGATCCTGTGTACGCCCATGTCATGGGAGTCGCCGAAATTTCCGTCGTCCACAAACCGCCGCACAGCGTCAGACACACCATCCATTTCAGGGACGACACATTTCTGCTGTGGCCGCGGTTCGTGCGGGCGCACCGACAGGTTGGCAGGAGCATGCGACCTACCTCCAAAAAGAACGTATCGTCGATCGACCTCATCGGTCTCGTTGCTGTGGCAATCGAAACACGCCTGCTTCGCTAACGCGCGGGTGGCGGGCGAGTCCAGGCGGGCTCACTGATCGTTGGGGGGATGACGTAGTGCCGTCCGTACGGCACGAACTGAATCGCGATGACGGCTACGAGCAGGGTCACGCCTGCCCAAGACCATCTCCGGGTTGTCATAGACGCCTCACGGAACGGATCTACTTGAAGGCCCGGAGAGTTGTGAGCAGATAGCGTGCCACGCAGGAAGTCACCTGGCGCGGGCGCCGGTGACGGTTTCAAGGCCCGAAAACAGATTAGGGGGGCCGGAGGCGCAGGACCCTCGACTCGTCCGGGTCTGTGGCACCGACAGGTTTTCGTCGCCTTGCCGAATTCCCGGCAGGATCCACTGCCGACTGCGCCAATCGCAGCCGAGTGTCGGTTCCGCGGTCAGGCAACGATGTCGTGACCGTCGCGGAGAATCCCCCGAAGCGTGGGAATCTTCCAGCCTGAAACGTTAGATCGGGCGTCCGGCGTCGGTCGGGAACGGCCGATTCGTCGCGCCGCAATCCATGCGATCGCATGTGGTCTGCCGGTTGCTACACCGATCATCGATGGCCAACCCGCCTGCGCTGGCGTTCGCTCACCACTCTGGAACGGCGGAAGGCGGGCGCTTGCCGCATAAATCAGCTAACCGAAGGCAGCGCGTGGCATAGGAGCGTATTGATCAAATCGCCGGAACGGCGTATACCTGAGGTGATCCTTTCTTGAACCTTGGAGGCATTGCCATGGCGACCCACGCACGACCCGCGGTCGGCCCCCGCAGTGACTCTCTCGACATCGCGCGCAAGCCGCTCAAGATTCAGAGTCTTGATGACACGCGCACGGCGACGCCTGATCCTCACCTGGTCGAACGTGTCCGAGGAGAGTTCAACGAGATGCCCGGCTTCTCACCGACACTGGAACAACTGGCGCGCCTGTTCTCGCTGCCGAAGGAGGAGTGCGCTCGGATCGTGACCGTCCTGCTGGGCGAAGGATTCCTCTATCAGAGCTCGGGCGGGCGATACCAGTTGTGTCATCGCTAACTGAAGTCTCGGCAGGTTATCCATCGAAGCGACCGGATTGCCGCTCTTCCACAACAGCTCGAGCAGCTAATCGCGTCTCGGAGCGGCGACAATCCGGCGTCTTTTGACCAAAAGTCGGCCCCCGCGCGCGCTCGCCTCGCGCCCCGCACTACTTCTCCTGGATCGATTCCAGGTATTGAATCAGATTGTTCCTGCGCAACGTCTCGACTCCGCGTCTCTCGAGAGCGATCGGAAGGCTGGTCCCCAGATTGGCATATCCGAGGGACCTTGACACGACCGACTACTCAAATACTATATTGATTACTTTAGCAATGCCGACAGACGCACACCGCGCCTTCAAGGATCGCCTCTACGGCCAGCTCGCCCGGCTGGGGAAAGCCCTGTCCAGCCCACACCGGCTCGAGATCCTGGAGCTCCTCGCCCAGGGCGAACGGACGGTCGACTCGCTCGCCACCGAACTGGGTCTCTCGCTGGCGAACACCTCGCAACACCTGCAGGCGCTCAAGCAGGCGGCGCTCGTCGACAGCCGCAAGGATGGACTCTTCGTCCATTACCGGCTTGCGGACCCGGACGTGTTCGAGCTGTCCAAGGTGATCCGCTTGGTCGCCGAACGCCGCCTCGCCGATTTCGAGCGTCTCGTGCGGGAATACTTCGGCGATCGGAGTGACGCGCAGCCGGTGGCGATGGACGAGTTGCTCGAGCGCGTCCGGTCCAGGGACGTGGTCGTCCTCGACACCAGACCGGCCGCCGAATACCTCGCCGGTCATATCGCAGGGGCCATTTCCGTTCCTGTGGATGAACTCCATCAACGTCTCAAGAAGCTGACCAGGGGCAAGGAGTACGTCGCGTACTGTCGCGGGCCGTATTGCGTCTACGCCGATCGTGCGGTGGAGATCCTGCGCGCGAACGGCCGGCGCGCGCGACGGCTCGTCGAGGGTTATCCGGAATGGCGATCGGCCGGCCTGCCCGTCTCGCTCGGAAGCGAACCGGGCGTTCTGAAGTGATTCATCGAAAGCGCGGGCAAAGCGTGACCGAGAACTTCCCCGAGAACGGTCAGGCCGTCGTCACGAGCGTGCGGCTCGGACTTCGCGAGAACCTCGCGCAGTTCTCGTTGCTCGTGATCGTCAACGCGTTCGTCGGCGCGATGGCAGGCCTGGAGCGAAGCATCCTGCCTGCGATCGCCGAGCAGGACTTCCAGCTCGCCGCGCGCAGTGGCGTCCTGTCGTTCATCGTGGTCTTCGGTGTTGCGAAGGCGCTCACCAACTACGGAGCCGGCCGGCTCTCGGACCGCATCGGTCGCAAGCGGGTGCTCGTGGCCGGCTGGCTGGTCGCCGCGCCGGTGCCGTTCCTCTTGATGTGGGCGCCCACGTGGCATTGGGTGCTCCTCGCCAACGTGCTGCTCGGGATCAGCCAGGGTCTGACGTGGTCGATGACCGTCATCATGAAGATCGATCTGGTTGGCGCGAAGCAGCGAGGCCTGGCGATGGGCCTGAACGAATTCGCCGGCTACATGGCCGTTGCGGCCAGCACACTGGCGACGGGCTGGGTTGCCGCCACCTACCGCCTGCGCCCCGAACCCTTCTATCTCGGCGTCCTGTTCGTGGTGATCGGTTTCATCCTCTCGGCGCTGCTCGTCCGCGAGACCCGCGATCACGCCGCGCACGAGTCGGGCGTTCCCGGGAGGTTCTCTGCGGACGATGACCTGACGCCGCGACAAGTGTTCTGGCGCACCACGTTGATCGAGCCAAATCTGTCCAGCGTCAGCCAGGCGGGCCTGGTCAACAACCTGAACGACGGCATGGCCTGGGGACTCTTCCCGCTGGTGTTCGCGGCCGCGGGCATGAACCTCTCGCAGATCGCCGTGCTCGCGGCGATCTATCCGGCGACGTGGGGCATGGGCCAACTGGTCACCGGTGCGCTGTCGGATCGAATCGGACGCAAATGGCTAATCGTCTCGGGCATGTGGATCCAGGCCGCGGGTATCGCGCTCGTCGCCGTCGTCAACGCGTTCACTCCGTTCGTCACGGGCGCAGTGTTGCTCGGCGTCGGCACCGCGATGGTGTATCCCACGCTCCTCGCGGCGATTGGCGATGTCGCTCACCCGTCGTGGCGCGCATCGGCGGTGGGCGTCTATCGCCTGTGGCGTGATCTCGGGTACGCGGTCGGGGCGCTCGTGGCGGGCCTGACCGCAGACACCTTCGGTCTGAAGGCGGCCATGTGGCTCATCGCTGCGCTGACGTTTGCATCGGGCGCCATGTCCGCGGTACGGATGTCGGAAACGCTAGCCGCCGGCCACGTGCCAAACGGCATTCACCGGCGACGGCCAACCAATCACGGGGTCTCCGCAATTCGCCGCCGAGACGCAGAGTCGGGAGTAAGCCCATGGCGAACATGAGTCAGCAAGAGACGATCGTAAAGCAGATTGACGCCGACGTGTTGCGCAACTCGCGCGACTCAGACAGCTTCGAGCCGAGGCGGCGGTTCTGGGCGCGCCAGACCTCCCACCCACACCGCCGAACTTCGTTCGTACCATCCATCTGAACGAGGCCGGCGAGCTCCCGACGGAGGACCCTACGGATCTGGAGGCTGGCGCCAACCGATGCGCGGTGAGGTAGTACGAGATGCTGTCCTGTTGCTCCTCGTTCGAGTGCGCGGCGGACCAGCAGTTCAATCAACACAAGGTCGCGCAAGAATTGAAGCGCTACCGTCAGAAGGGTCCCGGCCCGACGACCCGGATGCTCGTCGAGGGGATCGCGCAGTCCGGCGCGCTCAGCGGCAGCGTGCTCGATGTCGGATCAGGCATCGGTGCGTTGACGTTTGCTCTCCTGGAGCGTGGGGCGACAGCGCAATCGCCCGTTTCTCGCGCAGCTGGGTGCCACGGACGCCGTCACCAGCATCGTCTCCGGCGCCGGGGAATTCGTAGGCTGCACGCTGCGGGCCTTCTCGGGGTACACCGCCGACAAAACGCGCCGGTCCTGGACGTTCGTCGTCAGGCGCCGGGACGAGTGGGGCGGCGAACGCCATGCGATAGCTGCCATGCGCCCAGAGCACCGCCGCGACGGGCAGAAAAGAAATCGTCCCACGGCCTCGGGAGTGGAAACCGCTGAGAAAGCCGCGCTGCGGTGGCGGATTCGCTCGAGCGCGCCGGACTACGACATCGGACCCCGTCCGCTCGCCCTCGAATTCTCAAACCGACCGCGCGTGATGGACAGCATCTCCGGCGCCGCATGATCGACCTGCAGGGTCGTATGTGCTATGTGGAAGCGCTCTCGGAGCATCCGCTCCAGATCGCGGCGGATCGCGTGGCAGTCCGCGCCGTGTTTGACGAGAACATGCGCCGTGAGGATCGGTTTACCGGGCGTAAGCTCCCAGACGTGCAGGTCGTGCACCTCTGCCACCTGCTCGCCGCGCGCCATGGCCGTGCCGATCTCCTGCGGCGCGACCCCCTCCGGCGCGCCTTCGAGCAGCACACGAATGGCCTTGCGTTGCAGCTCCCAACCGGATCGAAACATCAGCCCTGCGACGACGAGCGACGCGATCGCGTCCGCCCGGTCGAAGCCGGTGAGGAGGATGACGACACCCGCGATCAGCGTGCCGATGAACGCATAGAGATCGGTGACGATGTGCTGGAAACTGCCCTCGACGTTGAGGCTCTGGCGGTTGGCCCTGGCAATGACCCACGCGGCGATCAGGTTCACGACGACGCCGACGGCGGCCACCAGTGTCACGGCGAGTCCCGCGACGTCGGGTGGATTGATCAGCCGTGCCACCGACTCGTACGTGACGAGCACACCGAGCACAAGCAGCACCGCGCCGTTGGCCTGGCCGCTCAGCACCTCTGCCCGCTTTCGCCCGTAGGTCAGACTCTCGCCGCCTGGCTGCCGGACGAAGCGAATCACGAGCAGCGACAAGGCGAGCGCGCCGGCATCGGTGAGCATGTGCGCCGCATCGGACAAGAGCGCGAGCGAGTGGGCGAGGATACCGATGACGACCTCGAAGCCCATGAACGCGACGATCAGCACGAAGGCGATCGTCAGGTACCGGCGGTCGGCGTCCTCGCGGATTCCATGCGAATGGCCGGCATGCGAGCTGCCGGCACCCTCGAGCTCGTGATCATGGCCGTGATCGTGATCGCGGTCGTGGCTGCGCGGACTATTCGACATAGCGCTCCAGCACAACGAGCAGCTCGCGAAGCTTGCGTTTGCTCTCTTCCTGGGACTCCGCCACTTCGATGCAGCGGCGGGTATGAGAGTGAATCAACGTTTCCGACAGCGACTTGATCGCCCTCCGCGCGGAAACCGGCTGCATCAGGATCTCCGAGCAGTCGCGGTCCTCGTCGAGCATCCGTTCAATCGCATTCAGCTGCCCCACGATGCGACGCACGCGAAGTTTCTGTGCGTCATGCTCGCTCCGGGAATGGCCGTGCTTCTTCATGTGGTTGAAGAATAATCGACGAGCTATCAAAGCTCAATTCTTGTCGGGCTATAGGGAATGGGGGTATGGACCATTTACAGAGGCTCCGCATGCTATCGCCCTCGCGGGCGTTCGACGCGATCGGGGAGAATAACACCGTCTCGCGCGACTCCGCCACGATTGGCAGACGGACGATGACCTCGCTGCCGTGACCGAGGCCGTCCCTGCGCGCTTCGACGCTGCCACCGTGCATCTCCGCGAGCAGGACTTCGGGCAGTCGATCGCCTGCGCGCACAACGACAGCGTCGTTCCGGCCTCGCGTTGACACTGGGCAGCGTGTACCCTAGATTTCTAGGTGTGAGGCTCTTTTGCCGGCGAACACCCGGCGCCCTCCAGGGAACGCTCGATCTCCTGGTCCTCAAAGTCCTGAGCCGCGGACCGCATCACGGCTGCGGAATCGCCGCGGATATCGAGGCGATCTTTGGCGACCTGCTGCGCGTCGAGGAAGGAGCGCTGTACCCGCCGCTGCACCGCATGGAACACCTCGGCTGGATCGGCGCGGCATGCCAGATGACCGCGAACAAACGACGCGCGCCCGTCTACCGAGTGACGCGCGCCGGTGAGAAGCAGCTGGCGGAAATCGAGAAGTGGGCGCGCCTCACGGAGGGCGTTGCGAAGGTCTTACGGTTCGCCTGAGGACACACCAATGGGCTGGATACGAAGGCTGCGGCGCTCATTCTCGGTTGCCGACGATGACTTCGACGAGGAAGCGCGCTTTCACAGCGACGAACGGACGGAGGAATACATCAGGCAGGGTCTCTCTCCCGACGGGGCGCGGCGCGCCGCCAAGCGGCGCTTCGGCAGCGTCACTGTCGCGCGCGATCGAACCGCCGATACGGACATGTTTCGCTGGATCGATGACCTTCGCCGGGATCTCGGCTACGGCTTCCGCACGTTATCCCGCAGCCCCGGATTCGCGCTACTCGCCGTTCTCTGTCTCACGCTCGGCATCGGCGCAAATGCCGCCGTGTTCAGTTGGATCGAGGGCATTCTCCTCCGTCCATATCCGCTCGTCGTCGACCAGTACCGCTTGTACGCGCTGGTGGGTGCCGAGCGGGGCAGCACGAGCCACACCGACATGTCGTGGCCGGACTGGCTCGATGTGCAGCGGAGCAGCACGCTCGTCGACTCGTTCATCGCCGAAAAGATCACGGGCACGACACTCAGCGTTGGCGATCGCGCGGAACGCGCGCCCGGCAGCGTCGTGTCGGCGAACTACTTCGATGCGATCGGCGTGCATCCGGTGCTGGGACGCGGCTTCCTGCCGGGCGAAGACGCCGGACGGAATGCACATCCGGTCACGGTGATCAGCTATCAGGCCTGGCAGGATCGCTACCACGGCGATCCAACGATCATCGGCAAAACACAGATGCTGAACGGCCTGCCGCATACGATCGTCGGCGTCGCGCCCGAAGGTTTCTACGGCACGTTCGTTGGCTACGCGTTTCAGTTCTGGGTGCCGGCATCGATGCAGGCCCGGTTCAGCGCCGGCGTCTACAAGCTGGAGGATCGAGGCGCGCGCTGGATCGAGGGATTCGTGAGGCTGAAGCCGGGCGTCACGATCGACCAGGCGCAGACCGAACTCTCGGCGATCATGTCGCGGCTCGAGGCGGACTATCCCGAGACGAATCGCGGCGGTGGCATCAGGCTGTTTCCGCTGTGGCGCACTCCGTTCAACAACGCCGGGGCGATGGTCCCGACGCTGGGTGTCGCGCTCGGCGTCGTGCTGGCCGTGCTGCTCATCGCCTGCGCGAACGTCGCAAATCTCCTGCTGCTGCGGGCCTTCGCTCGGCAGCAGGAGATGACGATTCGACTCTCGATTGGCGCGGGACGCGCGCGTCTCGTCAGGCAGATGCCCACCGAAGGGCTGCTGTTGTCCGCCATCGCCGCCGCGGCCGGATTCGCGATCGCGCACTGGCTGCGCGACGCGCTCGCTTTCCTGACGCCGCCCCGCGGAGGCATCGTGCTTCGCCTTCCGGGCGAGCTTGATTGGCGGGTATTCGTCGCAGGCGGCGCCGTTTGTGTCGCTGCGACGCTGCTGTTCGCGCTCCTGCCGGCGCTCGTCACCAGCCATGTCGATTTGGCGGGTGCACTGCGTGCCCATGCTGGTTCCCTGGTCGGATCCCGGCGAACGGCCTGGGTTCGGTCCGCGCTCGTCATCGTGCAGATCGCGTTAAGCGTCGTCCTGCTTGTCGGTGCAGGACTGTTGATCAGGAGTTTCCAGGCGATCCGCACCGCCGATCCGGGATTTCGGACTGAGGGCGTTCTCACGGCGTCGGTTGACGCCTTCGCCGCGGGGTACGATGCGCGGCGAGCCCGCGTGTTTCAGGACGAGCTCATCGACCGTGTGCGTGCGATCGGAGGCGTTGAGTCGGCAGAATTTTCGACGACGACGCCTTTCAGCTATGCGAGCGTCGCGTCGGCGCCGATTGCCGTCGACGGGTACGTGCCGCCACCAGACCTGCAGCCCACGGCGGAATACAACATCGTCGGTCCTGATTATTTCTCTACGCTCGGTATTCCGATCGTGTCGGGACGTGCATTCGCGCCAGCCGACGACGAGGGTGCTGCACCGGTCGCAATCGTCGATCAGGCGATGGCCGAACAGTTCTGGCGCGGCGGCGATACCGTCGGCAGCCGTGTTCGCGTCAGGAATCAGTGGCGGCTCGTTGTCGGCGTCGCACGATCGATCAAGTCGCGCGCCCTCATGGAAACGCCAAGACCATTTTTCTACGTGCCGCTGCGTCAGAATCCTGCGCCGACGGTCGCTCTTCATATTCGGACTCCGCTCTCACCAGGGGCGCTCGGCCCGGCTCTGGTTCGCGAGATTCACGCGATCGACGAGAACATCGCGCCGGGAGAACTGATCACACTGCGCGAGCAGGTCGAGCGGACGACGGCATCCCAGCGGATCGGAATGACAATCCTGATCGTGTCCGGCGGATTGGCGCTGCTGCTGGCGGTGGTTGGGCTGTACGGGGTCATGGCCGGCGACAGTCGCGCAAGGTGCAAAGCAACTCGCGCTGCGGATGGCACTCGGCGCCGATGCGTCGCAGGTCCGGCGCCTCGTCCTCACGCGCGCACTGGCTATGACAGCGGTGGGCGGGCTCATCGGCGTGGCCGTCGCGTTCGAAACGACGCCGCTCCTGGGCTACTTGCTTTATCGGGTCAGCCCGCGCGATCCCTCGACGTTCAGTGCCGCGGTCGTGGCCGTTGCGGTTGCGGCGCTGGCCGCGTGCATCGCGCCTGTGCGGCGCGCAACGCGAACGGATCCCATTCAGGTGTTGCGAGCGTAAGTATCGTCTCGCCATGAGTGACCACACGCGGCGTGACGTCCTCCGGGCCACGGTTGCAACCGTCGTGTCCGCGATTGCCGCGACGGGACGGGAGATGGATGGGCAGACCGCGGCCCGGCCCAACATCCTCTGGCTCGTGAGTGAGGACAACAATCCTTACCTGGGGTGTTACGGCGACAAGGTCGCGCACACGCCGAATATCGACGGCCTCGCGAAGCGCGGGTTGCTGTTCAAGCACGTGTTCAGCGCGGCGCCGGTATGCGCGCCGTCGCGATTCGGGATCCTGACCGGGGTGCATCCCGAAAGCTGCGCGCCGGCGAACCAGATGCGCGCGACGGCAGCCCTCCCTCCCGAGATTCGCACCTATCCCGAATATCTGCGCGGCGGGCTACGCGTGCTCAGCTCCGCAACCGTTGCCGAAGGAGCCGAGAATCAAGGTCACCAGCGGCCGTCGAGCGCGACGCAGGATCGCATCGCGCTGCCACTGCGGCCAAGGACTTGGCAGTGCCTCGACCTCCGTGCGCGTTTTACGCCGCCCGCCTCACGTTCCGAAGTGGGCGATGCGCAAAACGCCAATCGTTTTGCACGGCGACCACTGCAACAGTGGCCCACACTGCGGTGGCCAAGGCGAAGGAATAGGCCAACAGGTCGAGCCCGGAGATCGGCGCCGGATCAAGTACCAGCACGCTGGACGTGAGACTCGCGTGCATGACCATCGCAAGGAGCAGACTCCCGGTACGGTCGTAGACCCAGGCCATCAACACTCTGAACGCCGCGAGGTACCCGACAAGGACACCGAACACACTCGCGGGCAGGAAAATCGAGAGTGGCAGATTTCCTGCCGACACCCGGCTTGCCCAGACGACGTTCGTCAGGAGGTGCCACGCTCCCCACAAAACGCCCACCATGAACCCCGTGGCAAATACGCCGTAACGGCGCCTGAGCTGCGGGATCGCGAAGCCGGTCCAGCCGAGTTCCTCAAGAATGCCGGCGCCGAGCGCCGCAGCGAGACCGACCAGCACGAAACGTGCTCTATCGGTTGACGTGAAGATGCCGGGGAGAAAGTTCGATGAAATACGCGTGAGCGCGAACATCGTTGCAAGCCATAGAAGTGGAGCGGTCAGGAGCGCCACGGCGTGCCAGCGGGCCGCCACCCGCCACTTGCGCGCGCGCAAAAGAAACTCGCGTAAGCCGTCTCGTCCTTCGACGAGCGCCGTCAACAGAATGCCGGAGACACTGGGGCCCGCAAGCATGGCGAGCAACGCGTAGACGAACCGCGGATCGCCCGTCGGCGCGGTTCCAGACATTCCGCCCGAGCCGCCAATGACCAGAAGCACGCCACCCCACGAGATCGCGAACGTCAGGCAGAAGTACGTCAGCACGGGGCGCCTTCTGATAAAGACCGTCAGGGGTGTCATGGCGTGCCCTCATGCGTTCTGGAGCGCCGCGTCGAGCGCGTCTGTGGGCGACTCGAAAGGTGCTCCCGTTTCTGAATCTCACGAGAGACAACGCATAATTCCTGCCGGGAGCAGGCGCACCATTTGCGGACGATTGCCTCCTGTCGCGATGCTTCAGCGACGGAATTCCGGCGACACTGCGGGATTTTCGTCGTCTCAGTTCATCGCCCGAACACCGTTCGCGTCATTGTCTCCGGTACCCATTGATGCGGTCTCGGCAGCGCCGCACGCTCGCAGAGCAATGGACGCGTCCGAGCGTGGCCGTGTCCTTGCACCCCTCTGGTCACGTGGACCTTTTCTCGAAGCGCGCGTCAGGAACTCCTTCAGAGGTACCGCGCATGAAAGCAACGTCCTGGATCCGACCGACAATCCGCGTGCTGGCGGCTGGTGCGGGTGCCACTGCCGGCGCGTATAGCGTCTACGCCGGCGTGACGTGGTACCGATACGGGCACCTCCCACGTACTGGACCGGATGACGTTGACGCGCTCCTCGACACCTTCATGCCGGTGTACGAGGTGGTCGAGCGTCATCACATACGCGTCGATGCGCCGCCCGCGGTGACGCTCGCAGCCGCACGAGAGCAGGATCTGCTTCGCCTACCGCTCGTGCGAGCGATCTTCAAGACGCGAGAGCGCGTACTCGGCGCTACGCCCGACGATCGTCCCCAGCCGCGCGAGCTGCTGGCGGTCGTGCAGTCGTTGGGATGGGGCGTTCTCCCCGACGTGCCCGACCGTGAGGTCGTCGTCGGCGCCATCACCAAACCCTGGGAGGCGAATGTTACGTTCCATGCGCTCCCCCGAGAAGAGTTCGCGGCGTCCTTCCAGCCAGGCTACGTCAAGATCGCGTGGACGTTGCGTGTCGATCCGATTGGTGAGGCCCAGTCGATCTTTCGGACAGAAACCCGGGCCATCGCTACGGATCCGCCGGCTCGCGCCAAGTTCCGACGATATTGGGCACTCGCCTCGCCGGGCATCGGGATGATCCGACGGCTGTCGTTACGGCCCTTGAAACGCGAAGCCGAGCGCCGCGCGCGCCGCCTCGCTCACGGCGAGTAGAACTGGGGTTCAAAACCTGGCAACCTTTCAGCCGTCATTTCGACGTCGCCGACCACTCGCCCCGAGCCCCTGACCGTGTATCGATGAGGAAACGCGTCCATGATGACTCTCCTTCCAGCGCCACGCACCGTTCAGGCCTCCGCCGAAGCGCTTGCCGCGAGAGCTGTTCGCAGTTGGCCAGGGTGAATGCCGTGATTCTCGTCATGACACGCTTCCTACTGGTGCTGCATGGCATCCTTGCGTTCCGAGCGCGGAATAGAGAGTGTCTCTGAGCGCCACATCGCGTGGATCTCCAGTCAAGGTCGTGCCCATCTGACTCGTCACGTACGCATATCCAATGCCCGCCGTCGGATCGGCAAAGCCAAGCGAGCCGCCGGATCCGGGCGACCCGAACGAACTCGCACTACCGAACCGCCAGACGGCGCTCGGCTTCATGAAGCCAAGTGAGAACTGCACCTCGCCCTTGAGGCACTCGTCGTAAAACCCGCGCGTCGGTGGAATCGCCGGGGCAGCCAACAGATCCAGCGTCTCCTGCCGTAAGCCCAGCTCGTGTCCGCCGGTGGCAAACACGCTATAGGCGCGCGCGATGGCGCGAGCGGTGCCGACAGCGCCGCCGGAGGGCACTTCGAAATTGCGCGCATAGACGCGCTTCCCATCATGAGGGAGCTCGGAACCTCTCAGCGCGCGGACGATCTTGGAGCGTGGGTTCATCGCCTCCACCACGAAGCGAAGCGGGAAGCCAAGCATCATGTCGATCGGGCGCGGCTGCGCAATGGTGGCCAGGCGCGAATTCGGGATGTCCTCGGGCAGTCTGATGTAGACGTCGACGCCGAGCGGCGACGCGATCTCGTCCTGGAAGAACTGTCCCAGGCTGCGATGCTGTGGATCGATGCGGCGCAGCAGTTCGCTCTCGTAGTATCCGAGGGTAATCGCGTGGTAGGCCTGACGTGTTCCTGGCTCCCACGCCGGTTTTTGACGGGCCAGCACGACCGCCAACTGATCGAGGTTGGCGACGACGCTGCGATCGATGGGCTCGTCGAGCACAAACAGCCCGGCCTGGTGTGCGAGCAATTGGCGGACGGTGATTCGCTCTTTACCATGCTGTATGAACTCCGGCCAGTACGTGCAGACCCGCTCTTCGTAATCGAGCCAGCCGCGCGAGTGAGCGATCGCAAGGGTCATCGCGGCCAGGCCCTTGGTGGCCGAGTGCACGATAACCATCGTGTCCTCCTCCCACGGGTCGCCACTCTCCTTGTTTCGAATACCGCCCCAGAGGTCGACGACCTTCGTGCCCTGGTGGTACGCGCAGCAGCCGCCGCCGAGTTCATGGCGCCGGGCGAAGTTTTCGGTAAACGCCTCGCGCACGACCTCAAACCCGCGACCCACGCAGCCTTGTACGCAAGGTGACGCAATGAGTGACATAGTTCCTCCAGACCGCTGGACAGGCCGCGGAAGAAGCGCGACCGGACTTCGTGGTCTTCGCGGGATGCCCGTGGGCCGTTTCTCCAGCCGATGTGACAAGTCGTGCTAGACCGTCGCTCCGAATTACTCACTCGAACAGCAACCGCCGTGCCGCGGCCCGCGTGGAGCGCTCGTACTGAGTGAGTCGCGTGTAAACACAACGCGCAGAGGAGTTGCGGGCGAGCGAACAGGCGAATGTGGTGTGTCGAGTGTGCGTACGAGCGACTCGATCGGCCGAGTCCCCCGCACCGCTGCCGGAAATCCGGCGCGTCGCTCTGGCAGGCCGCTGAAAAAGACGGCCTGATGGAAAATGGAAAATGGGAGACGGCAAGATGCTTAGGTCTTCCACAGCCGCCGGCATCGAGGCGGCTACAGCCGAAGCGTTTCGATCAGCGCTGTGAGCGCAGCCGGCTGCTGCCGCCGGCTCGGGTAATACAGAAACCCTTCACGTTTTTACCAGCTACTCAGGCGCGTTATCAGCCGCTACTCTGGTCTCGAGGAGAAACAATGCAGAAGCGCAGGCTTGGAAAGAGCAACCTGGAAGTATCGGCGCTCGGACTCGGCTGCATGGGGCTGAGCTTCGGCTACGGTCCACCCATTGAGAAGCCGCAGGCCATCTCGCTGATCCGGTCCGCCGTTGAGCGGGGCATTACATTCTTCGACACCGCTGAAGCGTATGGCCCGTTCACCAACGAAGAGCTCGTAGGGGAAGCTCTCACCCCGTTCCGCGATCAGGTCGTCATCGCGACCAAGTTCGGGTTCACGTTCGAACCGGCCGGCCAGCGCGGTCTTGATAGTCGGCCAGCGCACATCAAGCAGGTCGCCGAGGCTTCGCTCAAACGCCTCGAGACCGATCGAATCGATCTCTTCTACCAACACCGTGTCGACCCGAACGTGCCGATCGAGGATGTGGCGGGAGCCGTGAAGGACCTGATTCGCGAAGGCAAAGTCAAGCACTTCGGGCTTTCTGAGGCGGGCGTGCCAACGATCCGTCGTGCGCACGCTGTCCAGCCTGTCGCTGCCCTTCAGAGCGAATACTCGCTGTGGTGGAGAGCCCCGGAAGCGGAAGTGTTGCCGGCGCTCGAGGAACTTGGAATCGGGTTCGTTCCATTCAGTCCGCTCGGTAAAGGCTTCCTCACGGGAAAGATTGACGAAAGCACGACGTTCGACAGTTCGGACTTCCGCAACATCGTTCCTCGCTTTGCGCCGGAGGCTCGGAAAGCGAACCAGGCCCTGGTCGATCTGCTCCGCAGAATGGGAGAAACAAAGAATGCGACGCCCGCGCAGATCGCGCTCGCCTGGTTGCTGTCTCGGAAGCCCTGGATTGTTCCCATCCCCGGCACGACGAAGCTCGCGCGGCTCGAGGAGAACATCGGCGCAGTGTCACTCGAGCTGACGCCAGACGATTTGCGTGGCATCGAAGACGCCGCGTCGAAGATCACTGTCCAGGGGGCTCGATACCCCGAACACCTGGAGCGAATGACGGGTCGGTGATCGGTTCGTCGAGCCCTGCGCATCGCGATCTGTGGTCTTGCGTACGGCGATCTTCATCACGACGCCCGCGCCAGTCGCAACGCCCGTGGGAACAGAATATATTGTTTGCCATCCTCCATTTGCCATTTCCCATCAGGCCGACTTCCTCCAGCGGCCTGCCGATCAGCGCTCGTCGATCCTCGACCGATCGAGTCAGGAGATGTGATTGTCCAACCGTTCTGAAGCACTCCCCAACCCCATGCGGCATAAGCGTTCCTGAAAGCGTCGAGCGTCCGTTCTGAGCGAGTCCCACTGCGGAGCAACCGTCAGATGAACGAGCGCGGGATCATGCTGGGCAATCGCCTCGTCGAGGTGGCGAAACGCCTCATCGAGGTTTCCTGCCTCACCGTGGAGCAAGGCCAGTTGCACCGGCGGCGCGTTCGCGTTCACGCGGATTGCGTACCGCACGACGCCGGGGCGTCCCTCCGACGCGTACACGTTCCTGAGTTCATCAAGTCAGTGCCGCCGGCGCACCGGCGGCCTGCGCATGCGCAAGGAGCTCCGCCATGTGACGATCGAGATCGTCCTTCTTCAGGTATGCCCCCGCGATGTACTCGCGCGCGACGAGATGCCGCGGATCGAGATCCAGCGACTTCCTCGCCCACTCGATCATGGCGTCGTAACGCCGCTGGTTCCAGTACGAGAGCGCGATCTGCAAGTGGACCGCGGGAGACGACGGGCTGCGCTCGAGCGCCTTGTGTTTCGCGGCGAGGCCCCCCGGGAGATGACCAAGCGCCTCGAGCAGCCGGCCATACAGCAGCAGTCCTTCCGTGTGATCGGGATCGATCTCGAGCGTGCGTTGCAGACTCCTCCTCGCCCCTGTCCAGTTCCAGTCGCTCAGGAACAACACGGTCCCGAGCGCGACCTGCGCGTCGGGGTTGGAATCGTCCATCGCGAGAGCGCGAAGCGCTGCCTCCCTTGCACCCGCGTACGCCCTGTCTGGCGCGGCGAGGCGCAGCTCCGCCTGGGCGCAACAGGCCAGCGCCAGACCGGCGTGCGCGGCCGCGTAGTTGGGATCGAGCACGATGGCCGACCGGAACGCCTCCACCGCTTTCTGTACGTCCGACATCGACGACGTGAGCAGGTGTGAACGTCCGCGGCCGATCACTTCAGATACGTCCGGCCGCGCCGGCAACACTCCCGGGCCACTGCATTGAGAATCGATTGGCGGTGGGCTGCGTCTGCCTGACCGCGGCCGAAAAGCGGTATCCGGAGCGAGGGACCGTCTCGATGAAACCACCGCTCCGGTCGGCTAGCGCTTTGCGAAGCGCCGACACGTGCACCGATAGGAAATGGGAAATGGAAAACGGGAAGATGTCGCCGATTTTCCATCTTCCACTTTCCATGTCCCATCAGGCCGGCGCATTTCCTGCGGCCTGCGTCCGCGAGCGCGCCTGAGGAACGCCACCGCTAGTTCGCGAACAGATCGTTGGTGGCAGCTGTGGGGATCAGCGGATCGAGCGGCAACTCGCCCTTAAATGCACCGCTCATCGCCTCAGACACCCTCTGAACGATTTCGTCGGAGAACTGCGTTTTGTGGCACGCCATCGATCGGCGCGAGGCCTCGAGGTCGGCGGCCGCGAACGGAACCCGCACGCTGAAGTGCTTCGCCGTCGGGACCAGGAAGGGCGGCTCTCCGCGCGCGGGATTCATCGCTCGAAATCCCTCAACGGGAATCGAGGCATAGAACAGGCGCTCGGGTGCCCCCGGTGCGCCGGCTCGAACGAGCTGCGTCACGATGCTGCTCACGAGCCGGTGGTCCGGATGTCCCGTTCCCCCATCAGGTCCCCACGTGATCAGGGCGTCGGGCCGGAGCCGTTGTAGCTCTGCCTGCACCCGGGCGGTCACCTGGAAAAGACGCCCGGGATCTTCCATATAGTCGCCGAGGTGTGCATCTGGAAACCCGAGCAGAATCGCTGCATTGATTCCGAGTGCCTCCGCCGCGCAGCGTGCCTCGTCGGCCCGTGCGCGCGCGAGCTCGGGCCCGCGTGGGATCGACGTATGGGCCCCACCCTGCGCACCATCGGTCGCGATGATCATGTAGACGTGCGCACCCTCGCGAGCGTAGCGCGCAAGAACCGGCGCGGCAGCACCCTCGTCGTCGCCATGTGCCCATACCGCTACCAGCGTTCTCTGCGTCCCCTGACCCGATACGAATGGTCCCGCGAACAGCATCGCTGCGACGGGTGCCGCGAAAACGCTCGCGCGCAGCAGCGCCATCCTCGCGGAGACTTCGTCTTCCGCCCTTGTCCTATTCATGATTGCCTCCTGCACGCGACGATAGCGCGCCATGAGGCGATTCGTTCTTGAGGAAACCTTGAGGTTTTCCTGATTAGACATGCCTGGGTGCGTCCCTCAGGAACAGTTGGCCCAGCATCGGCCGGCCAGCCAGTGCCGTGTGCCACCCGTAGGCGGCGAGAGCGATGACTGTCCCCACGATCAGGAAAGACGACGATGCGTACGGCACCGACGAATCGATTGTGATGGGCATCAGCGACAACAGCACACTGACAAAGGACGCGACGAGCATGGTGAGCAGGCCGAAGCGGACGGCGACAAAAATGACCGCTGTCTGCACGCCAGCGAACAGCAGGACATCGGCGGCCGAGGGAGGGAAGTGATCCGCTGGAGCGTACGCGAGCAGCCAGCCGCCGTGGGAGATGACGTACACGAGGGTCAATCCCAGGACTGTCGCGGCGATCGCGAGCGAGCGACGTCGGAGGAGCAGGTACAGCACGAACAGGACGAAGAACGTCAACATGGTCCCGCTCCACACGGGAATGCTCATCACTGAGCCGATGATCCGCGAGAGCGCGAAGCGCCCGCCGAGGAGCAGGTCGCTAGAAGCCGCCATTCCATCGAATGGATTGCTGGACGCACCAACTGGAAACTGGACGGGACGACCCGACCACCGCCGCAGCAGCGTGTGAAGGGCAAGTATCAACACGTCGCCAATCGCGACGAGCACTCCGATCAGCACGTCTCGCCCCACCAGCGGATCGCGAACGCCGCCTGCCAGCAGCCGGCTCCATCCGATCATGATCTCGGGCCAGACCCGGCGCAGGTGCGGTTCGAGCGCGATATAGAGCACCCATACCAGCGCCGGGACGAATACCACGAGTGTAGGTCCTCTGTTGAGCACCTGCAGGTCGCCGGTTTCGAGCGCATTGCTCAGCATGCCGGCGGCCAGGATGAAGAGGCTCAGTCGCAGGGCGCCGCGACGATCGCCACGACCCAGGCGAAGATTGCGAAGCGCCAGCAGCGCGGCGAGCACGAAAACGAACGGCCCCACGATCGTGCGCATGCGAACGCCGACGCGCTCTCCTGATGTATTGCCGGCCTCGGGGGCTTCGTTCCTGGGGCGCGTCCACGGCGCAACAATCTCGAAGTAGACAGGCTTTCCCAGGACCGCGGGCCGCTTCGACTCGAATGGGCACGTCCGGGCGTTCGGGATACGCGCCCTCCCAGGCTGCCCGCGCGTCCGCGAAGATGGGTGGCATCCAACGGGACTGTGCCGGCGAAAACTGCTCGATCGAAAGACCAGCCTCAGTGAACAGCGACTTCCAATCCGGAGGGAACGTCGCGGTCGATCCATCAGGGCCTCCGTGCGACGTGTCGATCTCGCCGGGGACGGCGAGAAGGCTCACCAACCGGCCTGTTCGATCGAGTGTGAGCGACACCATTCCGGAATGCGAGTCCGGCGGATTCTGCCGCGTCACGATGTCGGTGCCGCCGATTGGCACCAGGCGGCGCGGGCTCTGGCGATACCAGAACAGGATCGCTGGTGGTTGAGACCCGGCGAGCGCCCGCCATCGTTCAGGCGATCGGTCGTGCTCGTCGATGTGCTGGAGGTACGCAATGTCGGTCGTGTATCCGATAACCTGGTCTGCTGGCGATTCGGTGTACCCGAGATTCCGCAGCACCGCGTGCGCTTGCTCGGTCAGGGCTTGTGGGCCGCGCTGGATCTTCGTCAACCCTATCAGGCTGATGTCGCGCATGAGCGGCGCAAGGAGAGCCAGCCCGCTCAGCACGCTCGCAAAGCAGATGGCGCCCACGACGGGCGACAGCGTGCCGGCTTCCCCGGCGGCCGCAACCAGGTCGGGTGAGGGAGTTTCGCCAGCCGCCAGAACCGCAGCAAGAGCGTTTCCGCCGGGTAATGCCGCCGCGACGGCGATCACGGACGGTGGCCGGCGAGCCGGATCGCGTTCGAGGCAACGCAGGATGACACGTTCGATCGCAGGATCCAGATCGGGGAGGTGCGTCGACGGCCGGTCGACAGGAATGTCGCGCTGCGCCAGTCTGCCGGGAAACGCGCCATCGACGGTGAGTGCGCGCTTCCCCGTGAACATCTCGTACAACACGAGGCCCAGCGCGTAGACGTCGGTCCGCGTCGTCGCCCCGCGACCTTCCAGTTGCTCCGGTGCCATGTAGCCGGGCGTGCCCGCAATCTCTGGAGCATCGCCCCGCCGGGCGGTGAGATCGGCGAGACCGAAATCAGCGAGGTGTGCCCGACCCTGTCCGTCGATCAAGACGTTCGCAGGCTTGAGATCTCGATGCAGGACGCCGCGGTCGTGCGCCGCCGCGAGGCCCGCGCAGAGCTGCCGTGCGAGCTCCAGCGCCTTGTCCGATGGCAGTCGGCCGATGCGCCTCAGCAACGACGCGAGATCCTCACCGTCGATGTACTCCATCGAGAGAAAGTGCTGACCGCTGGTTTCGCCGATGTCGTGCACCCGGCACACGTTGGGATGGGAGACCTGGCGCGCGAGACGAACTTCCTGATGAAATCGCGCGAGCCGATCGGCGTGATGCGTGACTTCGTTCGGCAGAAACTTGAGTGCGACGGCTTGACCGAGCTTCAGATCTTCCGCTCGATAGACTTCGCCCATCCCGCCGCGTCCGAGGAGCCCGACGATGCGGTAACGCTCAGCGAGCATCGTGCCGGGAACGAACTGAGCGCCGTCGAGCGCGTCGGATGAAGGCAGCCGATCGGCCGCGGCGAAGGTCACCGTCCCCGATTGCGATGTGGTGAGCCTGGCGCCGCATTCCGGGCAGTAGCGGCACCATTCCGGCACGGTGCGCCCACACGAAGCACACGGCATAGGATCCGCATGATTGTAGTCGTCACACCGACGCCCCGCCAGGCGACCGAAATGGAGCTGCGTTCGTATAATCCAACGGGATTGCAGACGTGAGTGCGATTGTCATCGACGTCGGCGCGCGCGTGCTGCGACGCGAGGGGATCGAGATCCATCTCGCACCGAAAGCGTTCGACCTTCTGCTGATGCTCGTCAGGAACCAGCCGAACGCGGTATCGCACGCGCAACTCCAGGCTGCTCTGTGGCCCGGCGTGCACGTCTCCGAAACGAGTCTTGCGGCGCTCGTCACGCAGCTCCGCAAGGCGCTCGGCGATACGTCTGGCAATGCACGGATGATTCGCACATTGCACCGTATCGGCTACGCGTTCATTGGAGATGCGGCCGTTGCCGACGCCGCACCGCTCACCGGGACGCCCGTGTACCGGCTGATTTGGCGTCGCCACTCGATTGATTTGCTACCCGGCGATTCGGTGATCGGTCGCGACCGCGGATGCGCAGTGCACATCGATGCGGAATCGGTCTCGCGCCGCCACGCGCGGCTCAACGTAACCGGACGCGAAGCATCGATCGAGGATCTCGGGAGCAAGAACGGCACCTGGATCGCGGGCGAACGCATCCAGGGCGTCGTGCAGCTGTCGGACGGCGTCGGCTTTCGGGTCGGTTCCGAAATGGTCCGCTTCGAGATAGCCGTCGATCAGCGGCCGACAAGAACCGCCATAGCACCTTGATCGCGCCATTGAGTAATGGTCCAGCTCGTGGTTTGCTACTGGCTCGAGTCCCAACTCTCGACGGGGGCGGTCACTCTCTCCACGCCGTCCTGCTCTCCAGCTGCGTCTGCCCGTTGTGGAACGCGTCAGGACTCTGGCTGGCTCCCGATCTGCTTGCGGTGGTGCCGCGTGTGGAGCTCCATGAACCGAACGTAATCTTCGACGTTGACGGCACCAAAAATCGGCGATCGAACGAGGGCACGTCGTGAGGCAAGCTCGCGGCACGCTGCGTCGAACTTTCCGTGCGCGGCTTCGAGGCGAGTACGTCCGTCGGCCGGAGTTGAGGGGCCGCTGGCTGGATTCATCGCCTTGTTCGTTCTGCCTTTTGGAAAGGAGGAATTCTTCAGAACGCGCTTGAATAGGACACTGCGGAGCACCGGGTGGAGGACCGCAGGCACCTTCGGGAACTTCGACGGACGCCCGGCCGCGACGTTAGCGGACTCTTCGAGCGCGCGCGCCACGTGCTCGACGATTTGACTTGGTGACCATTTTCCTGGCGCGCGTGGTGTCCCCCAGGCGGGTCCGGCGCTTTCCGCGGCGCGGATCAACTGTTCCGTCGCGTCCTTGCACGCTGCAAGAGCCGCGTCGATATCCGCCATCGCTTCCTCCAGCGACTGGAACGATTGGTGGCGATTTTCTCGACACGTATTCTCGCACTCGAACGCCGTCGCCACAACAGCCTGGCAACACAGGGGTGCGGGCCTCCATAAGAAGGACCGAACCCCTGTATCCGTCTTGCGCTTCCCGTGTGGGACGCATCGCTACGACACTCGGTCAAGGTGTCGTCGTCTTGTGAACGAACTCGTGGCCCCGGCTCTCGCCGATTGGATACCACGCGAGGATCGGTGGAGCGACCCCTCTTGGCGCTTCGCCGAACACTATCGACTGGCCCCGCCGCAGAGCGGCCGCCGGCCGATCGACAGGGCGGGTGAATCCGAGGAAGGACACGTGATATGTGGCCTTGTTCCGGACTCGAATGAGGTCGCGGGAGCTCGTGAGATCGACGACCTCGAAGATGTAGGTCCCCCCTGCAAGCGTCACGCCCGGC
>JBKPCD010000057.1:0-16979 GCA_046727175.1 Acidobacteriota bacterium
ACACGCACCTGTTCGGCCTCCGCGGCAATCCGCCGCTCCAGGTGTACGCACCGTTTCCTCAGGCCGACGACGTGTTCTGGACGGGACTGCAGTTTGTGATGAGGACCGATCGCGATCCGCTTGCCGCCGCGGCCCTCGCACGCGACCGGCTCCTGGCGATCGATCCGGATGTGCCGCCCTTCAACGTGCAGAAGATCGACACGCTCATCTCGCGTTCGCTTGCCGCCACCCGCATGTACGCGGCAACGCTGGCGGGCTTTGCGGCACTCGCGCTGCTGCTGGCGTGCGCCGGCCTGTACGGGCTGATTGCCTACCTCGTCACGCAGCGGACGCAGGAGTTCGGCATCCGACTGGCGCTCGGCGCAAGCGCGTCACAGCTGAGGGGACTGGTGCTGCGCGACGCGGCGAGGTTGATCGGCGTGGCGACCGTCATCGGCGGCGCCATTGCGCTGGTCGGTTCGCGCGCACTGACGGCGTTGCTCTTCGGTGTCGCGCCAGGTGACTCTCAGACGTTCATCGGGGTCTCGCTCCTCTTGATCGCGGTCGCCTTCGCCGCGAGTTACGTTCCGGCGCGCCGGGCAATGCGTGTCGACCCCTTGACGGCACTCCGAGCCGAGTAACGGTCACCGCCATTCGCCACGAGTGATCGATGCATCGTCCTACGCGAGTCGCAGTCTCAACCGTTCGACGCTCTCGTCACCCTGGAAGTGGAACGTCTGGAGGCCCGCCTCGGTCGCGGCTTGCAGGTTGAGGAGGCGATCGTCAACGAACAGCGCGGACGATGCCCGCACGCCGAGACGATCGAGGCACAAGCGATAGATCGCCGGGTCGGGCTTGGCGCATCCGACCTCGCAGGATACGACGACGACATCGAAGTACCGTTCGAGCGGATGATCGCGCCTGACCTTCGCGATAATGTCCGAGACACCGTTCGACAACATCGCGGTACGACCGCCGGCGGCCTTGAACCTCGCCACCATGTCCCAGACTTCCGTCCGGTAGTCGGTCCAGGACTCGCAATCCGCTGCAATGAGCTCAGCGATCCGCTCGGCGTCGTTCGCGCTTCCGGATTCGAGCACACGCTGCCAGTACGCAGTACCCACAAGGCCTCCGTCGTACGCGTCACGGTGCGCCCAGTAGCGCCGCACGAACTCGTCCTCGCGAAGACCGGCGAGCGAGGCCATCTTCCGAATTGCCGCAGGTGACTGCGGGCGGACGAGGACCTCGCCCATGTCGAGAATCAAGGCTTCCAGGATCATGATTCCTGTATTCCTCACGGCCGATACGGTTCGTCCGATCGCGGTGCATGTGGTAGTTGCTCGTCGAGCGATTGGCGATAGCGAATGCAGCCGCGGAGGAACTCGGGCCAGGCGGGAACCGTCGGCAGCGGATCCGTGCGTTCCGGCAGCAATCTCCAGAGCGCGGGATGATGCCAGCAGAGCTCATGGCCGGTGCTGTCGCGATGCGCCCGGATTCCCGCTCGAAGTCTCTTGATCTCTTCGATCAGCACCTCGCGCGACATCGTTTGCACGTCCTCATCTAATTCCCGGCGATGCTTTGCCATGACGCCAGTGTATGCACACCACGCGCCGGAATTCGAGGCTGCCATAGTATTCTTCGCGTCGCATGACCAGCGTCTCACACGTCCCTGTGCTCCTCTCAACGGAAGAGCGCGCCAACCAGCGCAACGCCGTACTCGCGGGATTTCTCGGGTGGACGCTCGATGCGTTCGATTTCTTCGTGCTGACCTTTGTCATCCAGGACATCGCCACTGCGTTCGGAAAGACGCGGCCGGATATCGCACTGACCGTGTCGCTGGCGCTGATCACGCGGCCGATCGGTGCAGTGGTGTTCGGGATTCTCGCGGACCGCTACGGCCGCCGGGTGCCGCTGATGCTGAATGTCGTGTTCTACGCGATGATTTCGGTCCTGTCCGGCCTCGCACCGAACTACACGGTCTTCCTTCTTCTGCGGCTGCTGTTCGGTGTCGGAATGGGCGGTGAGTGGGGCGTGGGAGCATCACTCGCGCTCGAGTCCGCGTCGCCGCGTCTGCGCGGGCTCCTCTCAGGATTCCTGCAGGAGGGTTACGCGATCGGCAACTTCCTCGCCGCGCTTGCCTTTCGCACGGTGTACGTGCCGCTCCACGCCAGCGATCCAGAGAATGCCTGGCGCTACATGTTCTTCATCGGTGGCCTGCCGGCGCTCCTCTCGCTCTTCATCCGCGCGAAGGTGAAGGAATCGGCGGCGTGGCACGAACACCGAACCGATTGGGCAACCTACCGTCAGTCGATCCTCGGGAACTGGCGACGATTCCTCTACCTCATGCTGCTGGTCACGATGATGTCGTTCATGTCGCACGGCACACAGGACATGTATCCGACATTCCTCCAGACGCACCGGAAGTACTCACCGACGGACACGGCGAATCTCACGATGCTCGCCAACGTCGGCGCGGTGCTCGGAGGGCTGCTGTTCGGCTACTACTCGGACCGTGCGGGTCGCCGCAAGGCGATGATTACCGCCGCCTTCTGCGCGCTCGTCGTCGTGCCACTCTGGATTGCGGCGCCCACGACCGCCCTGATCGCGATCGGTGTTTTCCTGATGCAGTTCTTCGTGCAGGGCGCCTGGGGCGTGATTCCTGCACATGTGAACGAGTTGTCGCCGGGTGAAATCCGGGGCTTCTTTCCAGGTTTCGCGTATCAACTGGGAGTCGCCATCTCGTCGAGCATTCCGTATCTCGAAGCAGTGCTCGGCGAGCATTTCACCTACGCGCACTCGATGGGCGTGCTTGCGGCGCTCGTGATCATTGGAGTCGCCGTCGTCACCTGGCTGGGCCCGGAAGCGCACGGCGTCAGCTTCCGAAAGACCGCCGCGCACACGTGATTACGTGTCCGATCGGAGCGCCTGGAGTGGATCGACGTTCGTTGCGCTGCGCGCGGGAAGCCAGCTGGCCAACAACGCCACGACCAGGAGCGTCGCGGCAGATACGACGTAGATTGCGGGCTGCGTGGCCGAGACCTGGAAGAGCCACGGGCCGAGCGCACGCGTCGTCAGACCCGCGACACCGAGCCCCCGAACGATGCCGCCGCCGGCCAGGGCCAGCCCGTCGCGTACGACCAGCCGACACACCGAGCCGCGCCGTGCGCCGAGCGCCACTCGAATTCCCAGCTCGCGGCGGCGGCGACTGACCGAGTAACTGAGCACGCCGTAGATGCCGACGGCAGCAAGCGTGAGCGCAACGAGCGCGTAACTGCCAATCACGAGCAGCGCGAAGCGCTCCTGCGCGATCCCCGCTCCGATGACGTCACCGAGCATCCGTGGCCGGTACAGCACGAGTGCCGGATCGATCGAGGCGAGCTCATGGCGAACATCCGCCAGCAGGTTCGGCATCGGACGGTCGAGCGCCACTACCTGGATGAGCCCCCAGTTGCGATTGTCCGCGAACTGACGATGGGAATGGTAGATCAAGGGAGCGACTGGCCCCCGCGGCGTCAACGAAACATCGCTCACGACGCCGACGATCTGCAGCGTCTCGCCAGCCGCGCGCACCTGTCTGCTGATCGGCTCATCCGAGCCGAACAGACGACGGACGACCTCGCGGCTGACGACGACCTGTCTCGGCTTCACCGCGGGATCGCCAGTGTCGTCGAACGTTCGCCCGCGCAGAATCGATATGCCCAGGGCTCGAAAGTAGGCGCCTTCAATGACCCTGTGTTCGGCCTGAAGGCTTCGGAGCGGCTGCGGAAGGTCCGGACGTCGTGTTCCCCAGCTGTGATACGTCCCCGTCACAGGTAATCGAGACACGGCTCCGACGGCCGCCACACCCGGAATGCCTGAAATCCGGCGCTGAAAGTCGACGTGGAATCTCGCTCGCTGCTGCGGATCGCCGTACCGTCCTCCGGGCAGATGCACCTCGAACGTCATCACGTTCGGCGTGCGGATACCAAGGTCAGCGGCCGTCAGCAGGTGAAAGCTCCGAAGGAGCAGTCCAGCACCAATCAGGAGCACCAGCGCGAGCGCCGTCTGACAGACGACGAGCACGCTGCGGAGCCGCGTCTGATGATGACTGCCGCTCGCGCCGCGGCTCGAGTCGCGGAGCACCCGCTCGATCCCCGGACGCGCGAACTTGACTGCAGGCGCGATGCCGAACGCGAGGCCAGCTAGCGCGGCGACACCGAATCCAAACGCAAACACCGCCGCGCTGGTCGCGGCGCTTCCAGCCGCAGCTACGGCCTCGGGCGCGGCGACCATCAGCAATCGTGTGACTCCCTGGGCCAGCAGCAGCCCTGCAGCTCCGCCGATCAGCGAGAGCAGCAGGCTTTCAACAACGAGCTGACGAAGAAGGCGCCATTGAGAGCCGCCCAGGGCGGCGCGGATCGCGAGCTCGGGTTCCCGCGCGGCGCCGCGCGCGATCATCAACCCGGCAACATTGACGCATGCGATGATCAGCAGCACGCCAACCGCTCCGAAGAGGAGCCAAAGCATCAATCCCGCTCGGCCGAGCGTGTCCGCCTGCAATGGCGCCACTCGTGCCGATCGCGGAAGGACGTTGTTGCCGTAATTCGATTGCAGTCGCGCGGCGATCGCCGTCACCTCGGCTTGTGCCTGATGAAGGGTCACGCCGCCGCGAAGTCGGGCAATGACGCTAAGGTAGTTGTTGTCCCAGCTGTTCGGACCGCCAGGCCGCAGGTTGACCGGTCTCCATATCTGAACACCCGGTTGCAGCGGATCTTCGAAATCGTCGGGAAGGACAGCAACCACGCGTGTCGGGACGCCGTCGAGGGCCAGAACCCGGCCGATTCCGTCGGCAGTCCCGCCGAGATACTCGCGCCAGATACGTTCCCGAACGACCGCAACGCCAGCATCGGAGCGCTCGTCCATGCGATCGAACACGCGCCCCACGAGCGCCTCGACTCCGAGCACGCGGAAATAGTCCGCGCTCACGTTGAGGGATTGCACGCGCTCCGGGCTCGGTCGATCGGTCAGGTCCACGGCGTCCGCTCGATACGTGTAAACGGCGGCCACGTCGAGCGTTTGGCACTGGTCGCGATACGCGAGCAGCGTCAACCCGGGAAGGTAATTGTCTTCGGTGCCCGTCACGTGATAGAGCCGCACGAGTCGATCGGGTTCGGGGTATGGCAACGGACGCAGCACCACCGCGTTGAGGACGCCGAAGACCGCGGTGTTGGCGCCTAGGCCCAACGCGAGCGTCGTAACCACGATGCCGCTGAATCTTTTCGCGGTCCACAGCGAGCGTGCCGCCTGCGTGAGGTCACGAAGCCAACTCTCCACGACGAACCTCCGTTCCGCCACACGAATACTCACCGTCTGGCCCGGCGGCGTCAGGTTAGACGGGGATGGAGCGCCAGACGTTGGCCGCGTAGTAGGACAATCACAGGAGGTCAGGGAGATCAGAACGCTCCTGACGTCAGAGAGCGAGAACTCTTCTGACCTCCTGGTCCCCTGTTCATGAGCCCGGGCGGTGATTGTGAGTTCTATTGCCTAGACAGCCTACGCATGATTGCGTAGGATGTCTACACAACGATGGCGAGACAGACGACCTGCCTCGAAGCGCAGGGATGGATCGCGAAAGGATGGGTACCGCGCCGTGACTCTGCGACAGCTGCGTGCGCGCTTTCGGACTTTGTGGGCTGGAAGCCGTACCGAATCCGATCTCGACGAGGAGATTTGCTTCCATCTCGCTGAAGAAACTGAACAGCAGCTCGCCGACGGTATCTCGCCCAACGAGGCTCGCGCCGCGGCGAGAAGAGACTTCGGCAACGTCTCCCTGATCCGCGAAGAAGCCCGCGAAGTCTGGGCGTGGGCATCGCTGGAGCGTCTGATTCAGGATGTCCGATACGGCTGCCGAATGCTGAAGGGCACCCCGATCGTCACGGCAGTCGCAGTCCTCTCGCTCGCGCTCGGGATTGGCGCGAACACCGCGATCTTCTCCGTGCTCGACGCGCTGCTGTTGCGGTCACTGCCCGTCGAATCGCCAGAACGTCTCACGCTCCTCGGGGACACGACGGACCACCGGGTCGAATGGACCTCCCCCATCTGGGAGCAGGTTCGCGCTCGATCGAACCTGTTCGACGGCGCGTTCGCCGTTTCGAGCACGCGCTTCAATCTGGCCACCCGCGGCGAAAGCGAGTTCGTCGACGGTCTGTGGGCCAGCGGAACGATGTTCGACGTACTTGGTATTCCCGCGATCCTCGGCCGCACCTTCACGGAAGACGACGATCGGCCTGGCGGCGGACGGGAGGGACCGGTCGCGGTGATCAGCTTCGCGTTCTGGCAGCGACGGTTCGGCGGCGCGGCAGACGCGATCGGCCGCTCGCTGACGATTGAGCGTGTGCCGTTCACGATCGTCGGTGTTGCGCCGCCGCAATTCTTCGGCGTCGAGGTCGGGCGGACGTTCGACGTCGCGGTTCCGGTCGGCACGAGCGCACTGATTCGCGGTGCGCGTGCGCTCCAACAGCGTTCGGTCTGGTGGCTGCGCATCATGCTTCGGCTGAAGCCCGGACAGACCGCCGACGCCGGCACCGCGGTGCTGCGCGGCCTCCAGCCACAGATTCGCGCGGCGACGCTGCCGGACGATTGGCATCCGGGAGAGCTGAGCAAGTTTCTGAAAGAACCGTTCCGTCTCGAACCTGCCACGACCGGCGACTCCGGCCTCCGCGAACGATACCGTCGTCCGCTGACCACGATCATGATTGTCGTGGGTCTGGTGCTGTTCATTGCGTGCGCGAACCTCGCGAACCTGTTGCTCGCGCGTGCGTCAGCGCGTCGACGAGAGATCAGCCTGCAAATTGCGCTGGGCGCCTCGCGTCTGCGGATTCTGCGGCAGTTGCTCACCGAGAGCCTGCTCCTCGCAGCCGCGGGCGCGGCACTCGGCCTGGTGCTCGCGCACTGGAGCAGCCGGCTGCTCGTGCGGCAGCTGTCGACGACCACGTACCGTGTGTTCCTCGATCTCTCGCTCGACTGGCGGATACTCGGCTTCACGGCAGCCGTGGCGATAGGGACGGCAGTGTTGTTCGGGACGGCGCCTGCCCTGCGCAGCGCGCGCGTCGAGCCGAACGACGCGTTGAAAGCGCCCGCGACCCGCGTCAGCGGCGAGGGCGCGTTCGCGCCGGGGCAGATGCTCGTCGTCCTGCAGGTCGCGCTGTCGTTGGTCCTGCTCACGGTCGCCGGGCTCTTCATCCGCACGTTCACCTCGCTCGCGACGCAGGACCTCGGCTTCGACGATCGTCCGATCCTCATCGCCACGGTGGAGATCCCGAGCGCGGGAGTCGAGCCCGCGAAGCGACAGGAGTTGTTTCGACGGCTGCTCGACACCGCGAGCGCCGTCCCTGGCGTCGCGAGTGTGGCCCTATCCAACGTCACGCCGCTCGGAACGAGTATCTGGAACAACCTGATCGAGTTACCCGACGGCCCAGCGATGCCTGCTTCCGCGCGGCTGACGTACTTCAACAGGGTGAGCGCCGGGTGGTTCGACGCGTACGGTACGCAGATTCTCGCGGGCCGCGACTTTACGAACGCCGACGTGTTGGGCACGCCCGATGTGGCGATCGTCAACGAGGCATTCGCGCGCCGGTTCAATGGCGGAAGGAACCCGGTGGGGATGCGAGTGAAACAACCGTTCAATGTCGTTCGACAGATCGTGGGCTACGTGCGGGATGCAGTCTACGGATCGCTGCGGGATCCAGTCGCGCCCACTCTGTATATTCCGTACGGACAGGACCCGCAGCTGCCGACGCAGACCTCGGTCAGCGTCCGTGCCGCCAGCGGATCACCAATGCGCCTGGCGAAGCCGCTGTCGGCCGCGCTCGGCCAGGTGCACGGCGATCTCAGGGTCACGCTGCGGCCGTTGTCGGATCACGTCGATGCCGCGCTCGCGAGGGAGCGCCTCGTTGCGGGCCTCTCGACCTTCTTCGGCGCTCTGGCGTTGCTCCTCGCGGGCCTTGGCCTCTACGGCGTCACGTCGTACGCGGTGAGCTGCCGGCGCACGGAGATTGGCATCCGCATCGCGCTCGGCGCCGCACCCGCGGGCGTCGTCGCGCTGATTCTTCGGCGCGCGGTGCTTCTCATTGGAGCCGGAATCATTGCCGGTACGGCGGTCAGCTTCTGGGCGGTGAGATTCGTCGCGCCATTGCTCTTCAAGCTGGATCCGCGCGATCCGGTTACAGCGCTGGCCGCGATGCTGACCCTCGCGACGGCCGGACTGTGTGCAGGCTGGCTGCCGGCACGCCGCGCCTCACGCATCGATCCGTCAGATGTCCTGCGACAAGGATGACCGCGGGCGAGTTGACACAAGCGTACATGGGCGCTACGTTGGCGGTATGGCCAACACAGGTCTGGAAGGGATTGTCGCGGCAACGACGCGCCTCAGTCACGTCGATGGCGAGCGCGGTGAGCTGATCATCGCGGGTTTTCAGGTCGACGAGCTGGCGCAACACGCGACTTTCGAAGAGACCACCTGGCTGCTGTGGCACGGCGATCTCCCGTCGGCGCGACAGCTCGACGCCTTCCAGCGCGAGCTCGCGGCCGAGCGCGCGCTCCCTCCTGTCGCGGTCACGCTCCTTCGCGACTGTGCGCAGCGCCGCACCGATCCGATGGACGCGTTGCGCATGGCCGCCGGCACGATCTCGCTCGCGTCCGACGACGCGCGCGCGATCGTTGCACGCTTCCCAACGATCGTCGCCGCCTATTGGCGGCTTCGCAACGGTGCGGATCCGATTGCGCCGCGCCAGGATCTCGGCCACGCTGCGAACTACCTCTATATGCTGACGGGGGGCGAGCCAGATCCCGAGCGCGTGCGCGGGCTGGAGACGTATCTCAACACGGTCATCGATCACGGGCTCAACGCGTCCACTTTCACGGCGCGCGTGATCACGTCAACGGGCTCGGATCTCGTGTCCGCCGTCGTCGGGGCTCTGGGTGCGCTGAAGGGGCCGCTGCACGGTGGTGCGCCGGGACCGGCGCTGGACATGGTGTTCGAGATCGGAGAGGCATCCCGCGCGGAGGAAGTTCTGCGGAAGAAGTTCGAGGCCGGTGAAAAGCTGATGGGATTCGGCCATCGCGTCTATAAGGTGCGGGACCCGCGAGCTGACGTCCTCGCAAAAGCTGCGGAGCGCATGTACACCCGCTCGGGCGACATGTCGCTGTACACGTTGGCGCGGTCGGTCGAGTCGACAGCGCTCCGCCTGCTCGAAGAGTACAAGCCGGGTCGTCGCCTTCAGACGAACGTCGAATTCTATACCGCGCTCCTGCTGCACGGTCTTGGTCTCGACGTGCCGCTGTTCACACCCACGTTCGCCATCAGCCGCGTCAGCGGATGGATCGCGCACGCGTTCGAGCAGCGCGCGGCCAATCGGATCATCCGGCCGCAATCCGAATACGTTGGCCCGCGCGATCGAAAATGGATTCCGGTTGCGAAGCGAACCGACGCCGCGCCGAAATCTGAATCCCTCATCCCTAATCCCTGATCGTGAATCCCTCATCGTGATCACTAATCGAGGAATTCTCGGGTTATTGGATCTCTGAATCCTTATCTATGACCGCGGACACTTCATGTTCAATCCTCGAGGGTCCCGGGATCCGACGATTGAAGGATTCGAGGATTAGGGATCCGAGATCAGGGATTAGTGGTTGGGGATTCGATGTTACTCCGTGCGAAGCGCCGCCACCGGATCGACGCTCGCAGCCCGCCACGCGGGCAGGAGGCATGCGAGGACTGCCACCACGATGAGGCATGCCGGGACCGCAACGAACGTCGCCGCATCGGTCGGATGAATCCCGTAGAGCAGGCTGGCCGCGAACCGCGTGACGCCAAATCCGGCGAACAGACCGAGAACCATCCCGATGGCGGCCAGCGTCATGCCCTGCCGGAGGATCATCACGAGAATCTCGCGCGGCCGGGCGCCGACGGCCAGGCGGATGCCGAGCTCCTTCCGGCGTCGAGTGATCGCGAAGCTAATCACTCCGTACAAGCCGACCGTGGCGACCGCCAGCCCGACGCTGCCGGCGAGCAGCGAAAGCTCACCGACGAGACGAGGCACGATCAGCGCGTCGCCGATGTGACTCTCCATCGTGCGGATGCCGAAGACCGCGAGCGACGGATCGACGCGTCGGATGACTTCCCGAATCGGCCCGGCATACGTGAGGGCAGCATCCGTGCCCCTGACGACCAACGTGACCCCCTGAGTGCTCTGCGCGGCCGAATACCCGGTCAGAATCGGCAGATAGATCGACGGACGTGACGGTTCCCCGACGGTGCGTGAGTTCACGGTGGCGACCATCCCGACGATCTGCAGCTGCTTGCCATCGCCAACGATTCGCCGGCCGATGGGCGACTCGTCGCCGAATGCCGCCCGCGCGAAAGCCTCGTTCACAATCGCATCTTTCCATTGATCGTTGCGATCGTCCCGGAAGTCGCCACCGGCGAGCACTGAAATTCCCATGGTCTCGAAAAAGCGCGGGCCGACGGTGTAGATATCGGTGCGGATACGCGGGCTCTTCGGATCCGCCCGACGTTCCTCGGGCACGAAGCGCGAGTTGTTCATCACGAGCGTGAGCGGAACGCTCGTCGTGAGCGTCGCGGACTGGAGCCCAGGAACCATCTCGACTCGCTCCAGGATGTCGCGCAGCAACTGCCGCGCCTGCGCATCGGATCGGCGATCCAGCCCCGGATCGAATGCCAGCAGGAGGAGATTGCGGTTCTTCAATCCGACGTCGATCCTCCGCGCCGCCGCGAGGCTTCGCACGAAGAGGCCGGTGCAGAGCAGCAGGATCGTGCAGATCGCCACCTGCGTCACGACCAGACCGTTGCGAAGACCGAATCGACCGGCTCCGGTCGTCTGACGTCCATCGATCTTCAGGTCGCTCACGACGTCCGCTCGGGTGGCTCGCAGCGCCGGCACGAGACCAAACACGATGCCGGTCAGGATGGACAGGGCGAAGCAGAAGAGGACGACGCGGTAGTCGAGCGAGATCGAAAGATCGAGCGGCCATCCGAGTGGAATGCGGAGAAAGCCGATCAACCGCGCACCGTAAACCGTGACGAACCATCCTCCAGTTCCACCGATCAGCGCCAGCACGAGGCTCTCCGTCAGCAGTTGCCGAATCAAGCGCCCGCGGCTCGCGCCGAGTGCCATCCGCGCGGCCACTTCGCGCTTCCTCGCCGACGCACGACCGACCAGCAGGTTGGCGACGTTGCTGCACGACGTCAGAAGAATGAGGACAGCGGCGCACCAGAAACCAGCGAACAGCGTCGTCCCCAGCCGGCGGAGTCGCGGATCGATCAGGCCCGCGCGTTCGAGATGAAACGCGCGCGCGTCGTTCCTGACCGCGGCCGCGGCGTTCAACGTCGCGGCGGTCACATCGAGCTCGGCGCGCGCCGTCTGCATGTCGACGCCGTCGCGCAGCCTCGCGACAGCCGCGAGCCAATGCCGCCGCCGGTTCTGGGATACAGGCCCCTGGCGCGCTTCGACCTCGTCGAGCATGGAGAAGGGAATCCAGAACTCTGAGACGAACCCGGCCTGCGTTCCGCGAAATCCGGCGGCGGTGATGCCGATCACGGTCGCCGGTCGTCGATTGATGAAAATCGTTCGATCGACGACGCCCGGGTCGCCGTGAAAGCGCCACTGCCAGAGCTCGTGGCTCAGGACGACGACTGGCGGCGCTCCACGGCTGTCGTCCCGGGCAGGATCGAAGCCGCGACCCAGAGCAAACCTGGGCCTGACCACGGCGAAGTAGTTGGCCGTCACGAGCGACCCCCAATGCCGCTGCGGCTCGCCGCCCGCCTCGATGGACGCCGCGATGAGCGGATCGAATGCCGCCACCTCTTCGAACGCCCGCACCTCCTGCAGATCGCGAAAGTCCGGATAGGACAGCTCGTTGCCGATCTCTCCCGTGCGTCTGTCGGATTCCGAAAGACTCAAGAGGTGTTTGGGATCGTCGACCGGCAGCGGCTTGAACAGCGCGAAATTGAGGACGGCAAACAGAACCGAGCACGCACCGATGCCGAGCGCCGCGGAGCCGCCAGCGATCGTCGCGAACCCCGGTGCGCGACGAATCGTCCGGACCGCGTAACGCACGTCCTGCTGCAATGCATCGAGGCCCGGAGCTCCCCAGATTGCGCGGACCTCCTCGCTGACCAGCGTGCGGTTCCCGAACACGCGCGTGGCCATGTTCCGCGCGTCATTCGCCGAGAAGCCGGCCTCACGGCGTTCCTCCGCTTCGAGATCGATATGGGCTCGGATTTCGCGCTCGATGTCTCGCTGGCGCTCGTCTCGCGTCCGCCCCATCCCGAACCAGCGTGGCCACCCCATCGCACTCTCCAGTCTTCTTTGATCCGGGGACTTCGTCCCCGGACCCCTTTCCCACCCCACCGCGCAGAACACGCGCGGCGGGGGCCCCGGTGTCGCCGTCGCTCGCGGGGACCCCTTTGCCCCGCTCCGCTCGTCGCTTTCCTTCGGACACGGTTTACGAGCTGCTCTCGAGGCGGCAGCTACCCAGTCGAGGGTAGGCATTCTACCATCGCTTGCGATCAGCCGGAGTCCGGCTTTGGGCCACTGAAAAAAGCCGGCCTGATGGAAAATGGCAAATCGGAGATGGCAAAATGCTCAGGTTTTTTCCATTTTCCATTGACCAATTTCCATTCCGGATGCGTTTTTCAGCATCCTGCCGGAGCCCACAGCCTTGAGCCGAGAGCCGATTGGCGCATTGAACCCGGAGTTCCAATCGAGATCAATGTCGCAGAATGCGAAAGATGTTGGCGTAGTCGTCGGTGAACAGCAGCTTCGGTCGCTCCGTGCGGCCGTCCCAGGGCGTCGTGCGGCTCGTGACCAGATCGCTCGCAAGAAAGGACCCGTTCGAACTCACGAGAACCCACGTGCTGGCGTAGATCGTTCGCGTCCCGTCTGCCTCGTTCTCGATCATGACCGCAGCCTTGCCGCAGTCCTCCCCCAGATCGCGCACGAGCGGCCCCAGATCGAGGTAGTGATTGGAGACGTGCATCGCCAGGACGCCGTCCGGCTTGAGGTGATAGAAGTAGTCCCCGAATGCCTCGCGCGTGAGCAGGTGGAGGGGCACTGCATCCCCGCTGAAGGCATCGACGGCAAGTACATCGAACGCCTGTGGCTTTCCTGCGGCGCGTTCGCGTTCCATGGTGATCCGTGCGTCTCCGGCGCTCACCTCGATGTCAGCGGGACTGTCCGTCAGGAACGTAAAGTGCCTTGCGTTGAGACGCGTCACCGCGGCGTTGATCTCGTAGAACCGAATGTAATCACTCCGCCTCCCATACGAAGCCAGTGTTCCGGCTCCAAGCCCAACGACACCGATTCGCAGTCCATCGTTGCCGCGCGCCTCGCGCAGCCCGCCTATCGCAAGGCCTACCCCGCTGTTCTCCGAGTAGTACGTCGTCGGCCAATGGCGCCCCTCGTTGTCGAGACGCTGGACGCCGTGCGTGATGTGGCCGTGCTGGAGCGTGCGCGTGTCCGGCTGGCCGCCGACGGTCTGCGTGACTCGAAGAACGCCGTAGAAGTTTCGAGTGGACTCGACGGCGTCGGCATCCTGAGCGGCCATGACCATGCTCGTGGCAATCATGCCGCTCGTTACGGCAACGATGCCGGCAGCGACGAGTGTCGTGAACGCTGCGTGCCTGCGCGTCGGACGAACCATCGTCAGCGGCAGCAACAGCGCCATGGTCGCGAACCCGGCGACCTGCCAGCTCTCGTCGAGCACGTCCCACAGCCACCGCTCGTTTTCATCCGATACCCAGCTGAGGCTCTCGACGCGAGCGCCGATGACGTCACGGCTGTACCTGTTCACGGCTTCAAGGTAGTCGGCATTGAATCGCCGGACGATGACGATGCCGGCAACCAGCAGGAGCACGAGGACGATGGTGTGAGCGACAGTCGCAGACGGCGGCGCCTCGGGGTAGACCTGACGATAGAGTACCAGTGCGAAAAGCACACAGGACAACATGAGCCCGACGGGAAACTCGTAAAAGCCGTTCAGGACCAGCGGCGCTGCGAACGAAACCGCCAAAGCGCCGAGCGCGCCGCCACCCGCAATCGACAAAAAATAGGCTGTGAGATGTTGCGAGCCTGGCTTGATTCGGGCCAGCTCACCGTGCAGCACCATGCAGCACGCGAGGAGGGCGGCGCAATAGAGCGACACCTGGATCGTCAGATCGAGGTTCGTCCCCATCTTCATTGCCATATACGCACCGGCCGTGCAGATCGGCATCAGCACGGCCCACACCGGTCGCCAGTACCAGCGCGGACTGTCGAACGTGATTGTGAACGAAAGCAGATACGCGCTCAGCGGCAGTATCCAGAGAAACGGGACGGCGGCAACGTCCTGCGACATCTCGTTCATCGTAGCGAGCAGCATCACGGATCCGCACATCGGCAGCAGCAGCCACAACGCACGATCGAAGAGCCGGGGGACTTCAAAGGCTGTTTCCATCACCGGTCGATCGTCGATGACGTCCATCGCCGGTTGCCGACGGATTCTCCAGGCGCACCACCCCGCGAGCACAACGAAGAGCAGGAACATCGCCGACCAGACATACGCCTGCATCCGAAGCGTGAGGTTTGGTTCCACCACGAACGGATAGCTCAATAGCCCGAGCAGCGACCCGAGATTTGAAAGAGCATACAGGCGGTAGGGTGACCGGTCCTGCCAGTCACGCGCGAACCAGGCCTGCATTAGCGGCGACGTCGATGAGAGGAGCAGGTACGGCGCACCGACGGTGAACGCCAGCACGCCGAGTATTCGCCAGGCCGGCGACTCGAGGCCGGTCGGTTTCCAGCCCTGGCTTGGAACGATCGGCAGAAAGAACACAGCACCGGCCAGCAGCACCAGGTGCAGCGTCCCCTGCTGGCGTGGACTCAGACGGCTCACGCTCAGATGCGCGTAGACATATCCCGCCAGCAACAGAACCTGGAAGCAGAGGACACAAGTCGTCCACGTCGCCGGGCTCCCGCCGAACCAGGGCAGGATGAATTTACCGAAGAGCGGCTGGACCTGAAAGAGCAGGAAGGCGCTCAGAAAGATGGTGACGCCGTAGCGGAACATCGTCTCTGGCTATTGTAGGTATGAACGGGCGGGTTCGTCGGTTTGCAGATCATGACGCTATAAGAAATCAGCATAAGAAAATCAGCGAGACGGCGAAAGTCCGGGGACAAAGTCCCCGGATGGAATCGGATATGCAGCCAGCCCAACCAAGCAACGATACGACGCCGTGAAAGCTCCTTCTCCGCCGACGTGTCCGCGGTGTCAGACCAACATGATCGCCACAGTGCGGCCGCCAAGGCGTCTACAGGTTGGGCTACGTGATGAGATCCACCCAACGAATGCGCAGCTGCCGGTGTGGCGCTGCCAGACGTGCGGAATCGAGCGTCCGCGCTTCGATTGAGGGTGCGGTCCGGCCGTGAACTTGCGCGGGTGCCCCGCGGCTGAGTTCTTGTCGCTGGTCGTATGAATTGCATGCACGGCCGGCCTTGTGGCCGGAGCCGCCGCGCGTTGACTCTGCGTGACCAAGCCGCTCGCGGTTGTCACGTCACATAATGCGAGGCTGACTACGACGTCGTCAGAATCGCTTCGCGGCCCTTGCGATACTCGCGGCGAATGAACTTGTCGGCCTCCGGCGCATTCGCTGCCTTCATCGCCTCGGAATCCCAGTGCAGCTTCTTCTTCAATGCGTCCGGACGTCGCCCACAGGCTGATGGACGAGCGAGGCGATGATCGACGAGTCCGAGACCGCCGAACCGCCTGCGGCTACCGGCGTCCTGCTGACGAAACCGCTCGAACACATACGGAAGGAAGTCGGGTGAGATCCCGATGCCTGTGTCAGCGACAACGAGCTCCACGTGCGAGTTCTGGCGCGACATCCGAAGCTGGATCCGTCCTTCTCTGCTCGTCGTTCACCCTGCCCGTCCCGAGCAGGCGCGCCCACCCGTAGATGGCGTTGAGCGGCGTGCGCAGCTCGTGAGAGACCGTCATACCGGATGACTCCCTCGGCGACCGTCACGGAGATCGAACCGATCCCGGTCAGCGCAGCCGTGGCGGGGGCGAGAAGCCGTTCCCATTCCGCGGCGGATGCGCTCGTTCCACCAGCGTGTTTTGCCGTGAATCACGAACTGCCGAAGCGCCGCATCTCCAGCGGCGAACGTCTGACGGAAGTACTCCGAGATCACGGAGGCGAGATTTCCGGCCCGCGCCTCAGCTTTCGTCAGCGTGCGCGACCGCACCCACCAGAGATCCGCGACGCAGAGCCCGGCGACACCGACGAGAATGGCAACCGTGAATACCGCGATGAAGAGCTTGGGAAGGCGTTGGAAGGTGGACGATGCGCCGAGCTGGATGGCAGCCAACAGCGTGTCTCCCGGACCAGGGATCCCCGACGCGCATTGCCTGCGCGTTAGAGTGAACGCGGCATTTGTATCGCGTCCGAGTGGCAACGGCTGTCAGCGAAGTGTGGCCTTGATCGTACCTCGTCCGCAAAGCCCACGGGAGAAGCCCTCGCGTCGCGCATCGGTTAATGCCCCGCACGACGCACACGGATTCGCGGCCGTCCGAGATCCGCCGCCAGCTTTTTTGGTCGGCAGCAAGCCGCATTCCGACTTCGGCTGGAAGGCAGTCACTGCATGGCGCGCCTCGAATCATCGAACGTTCCCTTGATCTTGGTCGCGGCTGTAATCTTGACGAGTGTTGGTCCTTTCCCGTCGACGTTGTAGGCGCCAAGCGGCGTGCCCTGAGGCGGCGGACCTGCCTGCGGATCCCAATCGCCCTTTTCGTCGTACGCGTAACCGACGTACGCCGAATCAGCCGTGACGTTCTTGAAGACCGCGGTCCCTCCGTTCTTGTGAATGGCCTCGACCGCGAAGGGCTTGTCGTTCATGTCAGGGTCGGTGAAGAGCGCAACCCAGATTTCGTGCGTCTCATCCACCTTGCCCTTCCCCGTGTAGGTG
>JBKPCD010000058.1:0-9732 GCA_046727175.1 Acidobacteriota bacterium
TCCACCTCGTCCGTTTCAAGGCGTCGCGCTGCCGAGGGCAGCACCGAGCGGCGAGGATCTCGCTCATTTCCGTCCCGACCCGGCTACGCGAACGTCAACAATCCTCAGGAGATCTGGTTTTGGCGAGGGACACCCGGCAGGGATACATCCGAATTCTTCGGAGGACGCACTGCCACGGCGGCCACCATTCTCGCGGCGATAAAGACGGCCCGGGAGCGTCGGCGGATCCGCCCGCGGCTAAACGTGACACGCTCTGGACCCGCAGGACCTAAGAAAAACCTCCAGCAAAACTCGGCGGAGAGTCCTCGCCGGAGAGCGCATCGACGGATAGAGGGCGGCTACTCGCGATGAGCGCAGACTGGACGTGACCGAGAGCTCATCCGCTGGCGACAGCGGTCCTGGCAGGCGCGGCTTCGATCAGCGGACGCGATCATCGGCGGCAGCTGCTTGAGCCGCAAAGGCTGCGTCGCTCTTCGAGACTCACCTCGCGAACCTTGGCGAACCTGTCAAGCACAGGCCTTTTACGCCGCTTCTCGAATCAACCAGGGTCGAAAATCTCTCCCAATCATGCCGGACTGCTCGATGGAGCCGGAAGAAGTTCGACACGATAGCCGAGACTTCGCAGTTCACGGATCATCTTGCGCGCGCGCACCTTCTTCGCCTCTGCGCTGACGGCGGGCCCGCGTTCCTCGTAGCGCACGCGCTGGTGAAGAATCTTCCAAATGAGGCGACTGAGCCGGTGGGTGATCGCACCGATGGCTTGGGCGTGGCCGAGGCGTGGGACGAGCCGGCGATACACGATGGCGAAGATCGTGCCCTTGGCCTTCACCGCAGCGTTTGCGGCTTGATTCAGGACGCGTCGCATCTGGCGGTTGCCCTTGGGGCAGCGGTGACTGTAGTTCTTGCCCGCGCTCTCCTCGGTGCCGGGGCACGCGCCCATCCACGACGCGAGGTGTTTAGGTGAGGGAAACGTCGCGGCGGTGGCGCCGACTTCCGCAATGATCTGCTGCGCAGAGTCGACTCCCAAGCCCGGTACCTCGGCGAGTCGGTGGACCGGCTCGTGATGATGACTGAGTAGCGCCGCCATCTGTTGATCCAGCTGTCCGAGGTGATCCTCGATCATTCGCAATTCCTCAAGGGTCAGCTTCAGCAGCCGGCGATACACGGGATTGAGCGTCGTGCACGCCCTGCAGGCGTCGGACAATTGCGCGGCCGTCGCACGCAGCCGCGGGTCCGCCAGTGCCGCCACTGTTGCAGGATCGGTTTCGCCCTCGGCCAGTGCCTGCAGCATGCGTCGTGCGCTGGTGCCCAGTAGATCCGTGACCTGGCTGGACAGCTTGATGTGCGCCTCTTCGAGCAGCGCTTCCAATCGGTTGTGCAGCTGCACGCGGTTGCGCGTGATCTGATATTTGCGGCGCATCACAGTCCGCCACAAGCGTTGCTCGGCGTCGGGCACAAAGCTGCGGGTCAGCTCCTGCGCGACCAAGCGCTTCACCAGACGTTCCGCATCCGGAAAGTCCTTTTTGCGGCCGCCGGCTCCACGATTCGACTGCGCTTGGGCAAGGTGCAGCGTGCCGAGGTCGGGTTCGCATCTTCGCGCGCCCCGGCGCTTTGGCCGCCACTGCAGCTCAAGGCCTCCCAGACCGGGCGCCAATACTGCGCGGTCGATTCCATGACGACTTCGTCGACCTCGCGTTCAACGAGCCAGTCAGCCAGCGCGCGCAGGTCAGCGGGGCTCGTCCCCACCTTCATACGCGTGAAGCGGTAGTCGTCATCGACTTCGACGTCGGCCACGACGACCGCTAACATCTTCTTGTGGACGTCAATTCCCGCGATCTGATATGGCATCGGCCTCTCCTGGGGGAGCGGAGAGCGTGCCTCATCGCATCAGTCAGGGTCGCGAGCTGCCGCCGGCCTCACCCGAGCCCCAGCGACGCTCAATTATTCGGTCAATCGCGCACGCTCCGGACCAGACAGTTGCTCGGCCTCGATGGTGCCACTGGTTAGTTCGATCTCGCCGCTCCACGCCGCCGCTATTCTGCCGCGAGGATTTTCATTACGTTTCGCGGGCTGAAAGCCCAGGCTGACCCAGTTGCGGAAATCGTCCAGTGCGGCGAGCCATCCGCCGCCGCGCGCGCTGAATCCAGGCGCGTCCGCCTTCGCCCTTCGGGCATCAGTCGCACGGCTACGTGGATCGCGCGCACTATTGTTTCTGCGACTTGGCATCGAGGAAATCGTTGACGATGGGGATGATGGCGTCGCCTTTGGCCATCAGCGTAATGTGTGTCGCGTTCGGGAGAACGGCCAGCCTCGACTCCGAGCGCGGCCGCGTGTCGCCAAAATCTCACCGCCTTTGAGGCGAAACATCTCAGAGATGTGGTCCAGCCGGACGCCGTCGGCATCGCCGTAGACAAAGAGAAACGGGGCCTTGGTGGCCTTGAGTTTACTGGCTCCGAAATCGTATGGCTTCAAATCCATCGCGATGACGCGCTTGACGAAGTTCGGAAACTCGTTGGGCGTCGGACTGAGCTTTTTGTATTCGGTCTCGATAGGCGAGCCCTTGAAGATGCCGGCCGTCATTTTCGGGAACACGTCGAGCGCTTCCTTGACCCAGCCGTCGTGGCGGAAAACGGCAGAAATACTGACAACCTTGCGCACCTTTTCAGGATGGCGGATGGCGACCTGCATCGCGACGCCGCCGCCCATGCTGTAACCGAGTAAATCGGCTTGCTTGATCTTGAAGTAATCGAGCATCGCAGCAATGTCGTCGGCGAGGTTTTCGTAACTGAAATCGCGGTTGATGTCGGCCGTGCGTCCGTGGCCCTGCATCTCGAGGGCGATGACTTTGCGAGCTTTCGAGAGTTCGCCGATCCATCCGATCCAGTTGTTCGAGATCGTCATGTACGAACCGTGCAGCAACACCAAAGGTTCGCCGCTGCCGCTACCGTGGATCTCGTAATACATTTTGAGGCCGTTGACCGGCGCGTAACCGGTTGTTGGTTTTTGCGCCTGCGCCCGCACGGCGGTCGACATCAGGACGGTGGAGATCAAGGCTGCTGTTTTCATGTAGCTATTCTCCTCCGTCGACACGCCGACACCCACCTGCCATCGCTGTCGCGTGAAATGCCGCGCTGCGGACGAGCCAGTTGACAAACATCAGCGATGTCTCGATACTACCGCCAGCTATGCATAGCTGGCTGTTGATATGCCCAAACATACGAACGACCGACTGCAGGGCACGCTCGACCTGCTGATTCTCAACATCTTGTCTCGCGGCGGCGCGCAGCATGGCTACGCGATCGCGCAGCGAATCCACCAGGCGACAGACGATTCCTTGCGAATCGAAGAGGGCTCGCTATACCCGGCCCTGCAACGCATGACGCACGAAAGATGGCTTCGCGCGGAGTGGGGGTTGACGGATACGGGCCGGAAGGCGCGTTTCTACACGATCACACCAGCCGGCCGACGGCAACTCGCAGAAGAAGAGCGACGCTGGCTGCAGCTGACCGAGGCGGTCGCCAAGGCGTTGCGATTCGCGTGAGAGACGATCATGTCACCACTTCGCAGGCTACTGAATGTCGTGCGCCGGTGGCGCATGGATGACGACCTTCGCCAGGAACTGGACACGCATCTCGCGCTCATCGAGGAGGAAGAGCGCAAACACAGCGTGACCGCCGAGCAGGCCCGACGGAATGCCAGGACGCGGTTCGGCAACCCACGGGCGTACCGCGAGAGGGCGCTCGACGCGGTGATCGCAACGTGGTTCGAGAACGCCGGCAAGGACGTCCGCTTCGCCGCGCGTGTACTTCTCCGCGCCCCAGGCTTCTCTACGGTCGCCGTTCTCACCATGGTCCTCGGCATCGGCATCAACGCCGCGATCTTCTCGGTCGTGTCCGGTGTCATCCTGCGGCCCCTGCCGTATCCCCAGTCCGAGCGCTTGATGTATGTGACCACACAATACCCCGCGATCGGCTCTGCGCCGGTTCCGTTATCCGCACCCGAGTACCTCGAGTTTCGCGCCGTCAACCGGTCATTTGCGGCGATCGGGGCGTTTGCGCCGGGTGCGGGCGAAGTGAATCTCACGGCGGATGACAGGGCTCGGCGTGTGCGTTCGGTGAACGTAGACGAGCATCTGCTCGACGCTCTCGGCCTGCAGCCTGCGCAGGGACGGTTGTTCCGCCGCGGAGAGACTGACAGGACGGATCCTGACGCACCGCTCCCGCCAGTCGCGATTCTCTCGCACGAGTTGTGGCAAACCGCGTTTGGTGGAAAGCAAATCGTCGGACAGACGGTGGAAGTGAACAGCGTGCGCCGCGAAGTGATTGGCATCATGCCGCCTGGCGCCGATGTCATGGACAACCGGACGGAGATCTGGTTGCCGCTGGGTTTGAACCCGCTCAACCCCGGAGATCGTCGGGGTCACCGCCTGCGCCTGATTGGAAGGTTGAAAGACGAGGTCACGGCTTCGACAGCCCAAGCGGAGCTGAAGATGCTCAACGAACAGTGGGGCGAACGGGTCGGAGTGACCGATCACATGTTTGCTCCCATGCCGGCTGATGCCGCGGCGCGGGCGTCGTCGAACGAAAATGCAGGTCATGTTCTGCAGCTGGTACCCCTCCACGATCAGATCGTCAGCGGCGCCAGCTGCGCGATCTGGATGCTTCAGGCTACCGCCGGATTTGTCCTGTTGATCGCCTGTGCCAATCTGGCGAACCTCTTACTGGCGCGTGCGGCGATACGCCGTCGTGAATTCGCGGTGCGTACGGCCCTGGGAGCAAGCCGCGGCCGGCTCCTTCGGCAGTTGATCATCGAAGGCGTACTGCTGTCGATTGCCGGCAGCGCACTCGCGTTGTGGCTCGCTCGTCTCGGTCTGCATACACTGACGCAGGCGTACCCCGCGGCTCTGCCCCGATCGACCGAGTTGAGCGTCGATCTCCCCGTGCTGCTGTTTACCTGTGGCGTGGCAGTCGCCACCGGCATGGTCTTCGGGCTGGCGCAGCTTTGGCACATCGGCGTGAACAGTTTGGCCGTCTCCCTCATGGAGACCGGGACCAGAGGCGTCAGCGGCGGCGTACGGCGGCAGGTGCGCCGCGCCCTGGTGGTGGCCGAAGTCGCCTTGGCGGTGGTCCTCGTGATTGGCGCGGGTCTACTCATACGCACCGTTTACAACCTCGCGAACGTCGAGGTGGGATTCAACAGGTCGCGGCTCGTGACGTTCTCGATAAGCCTGCCGGATCGTACCTATCCGGGGGCGATGATCCGGGTGCAGGCGTACCAACGCCTCCTTGATATCCTGCGCGCCGCGCCCGGAGTGGAGGCGGCGACGGCAATGTTTGGGCTGCCGCCGAATCGCCCGGCCGTCAAGAACAATACACGGATCGCCGCTGCCACGACTCCGCCGGCAGGGCAGTTCCACATCGTTGATTACTATCAGTACGTGATGCCCGACTATTTCGAGACGATGGGCATCCCGATCGTCCGGGGCCGCAGCTTTCAGCCAACTGATGCGACGTCCCCTGGTCTGGTCGCCATCGTCAACGAGAAGTTCGCCAATACGTTCTGGACAGGACGAGACCCAATCGGCCAGCGCGTGAAACCATGCTGCAACGATCAGCCCCCGTGGTTTTCGGTCGTCGGGGTGGCGAAGGACGTCAAGCAGGGAGGCGTCGATCGGGAAACAGGAACCGAGCTTTACCTGTCCGTTCAGCAGATCGCGAGACCGGCTCCAGGGTTGGGGATTGCGCCGCTCACGCACGTGGTGTTGCGCACCACGCTCGCGCCAGCGGCCCTGTCGCAGACGATTGAGCGCGTCGTCCGTGAAATGGACCCTGCCCGTACCGATGGTTCGCCTTCGAGATATGGAGGCGGTCTTTGCCGAATCCATCCAGCGACCTCGCTTCTTGGCGCAGCTCCTTGGCCTCTTTGCCGGCCTGGCGCTGCTGCTCGCCGCGGTGGGCACTTATGGGGTTGTCTCCTCCATCGTTGCGGAGCGCCGGGCAGAGATCGGCATTCGCATGGCGCTTGGCGCGAATCGATCCCGCGTGCTCGCCCATGTGATGCGAGAGGGACTTCTCCTCACTGGCATCGGTGCGGTTCTTGGACTGGCGGGGGCCTTTGGCCTGACCCGGCTGATCGCGTCGCTCTTGTTCGGTGTGCGGCCGACAGATGTTCCCACGTTCGCTGGCGTCGTTACGACGATGATCGTCGTCGCAGCGCTGGCGTCCCTGCTGCCGGCTTGGCGGGCGTCGCGACTGGATCTCGTCGCGGCACTCAGAGCTGACTAGATGAGCAAACGGACAGGACTGCTCTTGTCCCTTTCCATTCTTCTTCCGTGGGTTCCCATCACGGATGCGAAGGCACCAGACGTCAGGATCGTTGCGAAGCCCGACATCGTTTACATCGAACAGAGCGAATCGGGCCAACATCTGAACTTCGACTTTCTACTCGAGAACCAGACCAGTCACAGATTGATCCTGAGAGCATTACGCTGTCCGTCTTCGATGAGCGCGGCTGGCTGACACGTCGCGAATTCGTGAACGAGTACAGTCGAGCAAGCCTGGAAATATCGCCGCGGCGTGTCGTCGAGGCGGCGGCGTCAATATTGGTCTTCAACCCGTTCCATTTCTTTTCCAGGTCAGTCCCTCTGAAGAGACTCCGTTACGGGTTCACCTTCCGCACGGAGGATGGAAGGAGCAGGTACAGGTCAGATATCGTTGTGAGTCCGATTCCTTACCAGACGAAGACGCAGCTGATCCTGCCGGTGAGAGGACGCGTGCTGGTCTGGGATGGGCACGACTACCAGTCGCATCACCGTAGATTCGACTATGCCCGCGGCGCCTTCCTGCGCCTCGGCATCAAAGCGAATTCCCAACAGTATGCCTATGACTTTGTCGTCGTTGATGATCGGGGATTGATGCATCGTGCCGGGCCGAGTGCCGGCGACGAATGGTACCCAGGCAAATCAGACACGAATGAGGAGTATTACGGCTTCGGTGTGCCCATCTATGCGGCCGGAACCGGCCGTGTGGCAGCGCTCCACGATGGCGAACCGGATAATCGTCGGTTCAATCAAGCGGAACTCGCCACTCGAGAGTGAAGGGTGCATCAATCCGGTTTCGTGAGTGCCCGTTTTGAGCACTACGTGGAAGGTGTTGCAGGGCGCTGGTGGGTAGAATAGGACGGCTGGCTATGGTGGAGGCTTCGTGTTCTTCTCGCTGTGTTACGTGTTGCTTCGGTGGGCTCTGCAGCTCATTGCTCTGCGCGGTCGCTCGAACGATTTCAAGGAACTGGAAATCGTCGCCCTCAGGCACGAACTCGCCATTCTCCGCCGACGCACCCACCGTCCGGTGATGACGTGGACCGATCGGCTCTTCCTCGCAGCGGCCAGCCGGGTCCTGCCACGTGCGCACTGGCGGTCCTTCATCGTCACACCGGCGACGCTGCTGGCTTGGCATCGGCGCTTGGTGGCGAAGCGTTGGACGTACGCGCGTCCACCCGGTCGGCCGCCGATCTGTCGTGAGATCCGAGACGTGGTCCTGCGCCTCGCGCGAGACAATCCGCGCTGGGGTTATCAACGCATCGTGGCGAGCTGAAGGGCCTCGGGTTCGCTGTTTCGGCGACGACGGTGCGTACTTTGCTTCGGAAAGCTGGTCTCGGGCCAGTCGGAACACGGCGTGGGCTGACGTGGCGCGAGTTCGTGCGAGCGCACCGGCCAAGCCTGCTCGCGGTCGACTTCTTCACCGTCGAGACAATCTGGCTACAACGGCTGTACGTGCTCTTCTTCATCGAATTGGAGAGCCGCCGAGTGCATGTCGCGAGATGCACGCTCAATCCGAGCGCGACGTGGGTGACACAGCAGGCCCGCCAATTGACATGGACCCTCGCCGAATACCCCGAGTCCTTCCGGTTCCTGATTCGCGATCGGGATCAGAAGTTCACCGAAGATTTTGACGAGGTGTTTCGAAGCGACGGCATTGAGATCCTTCGCACGCCGTGTCGCACTCCGCAGGCGAACGGCGTGGCGGAGCGGTTTGTACGACCGTTCGCTTGGAGTGTCTCGACTGGCTGCTAATTTTGAACCGACAGCACCTCGAGAGAGCTCTCTCCGTCTTCGTGGACCACTACAACCTCCACCGACTCCACCGAGCACTGGCCCTCACTCCACCCCACGCGGCACGCCCAGCGTTCGCATCGGCAACGGCGTCGGGCAAAGCTCGTGTCCAGCGTCGCGATCGTCTCGGCGGGGTGATCCGTGAGTATGTCCTGGCGGCGTAATCCAGGTTTTCGCACCCTACACGGTTGCCGACGCTCGAGGACGTGACAAATATCGCAGCGTTTCTTGAGGACGTGACAAATATCACAGCGTTTCTTGCGTGCCGGATCAGGCTAGAGTTGTCACAGGCACGCTGGTCAAGCTGAATTGTGGATGGGGCGTTGGATTAGGCGGCTCAGAGGCGGAACGGCACCGGAGCGCCTGCAGCGCCCAGCCCAACTAGACGATGAGGTGCAACGTGAACGAGGTCAAGGAGAACAATCAAGGCCTGCGAACGGTTCAAACATCGGCGCCGGGATACATTGCGGGTCGCAGTCCGACGCGCGCGAGCCGCGCGGCGGCGATCGGCGCCGTTGCGTTGGGAGCTCTCGCCCTCGGTGCCACCGCTATCGGTGCGCTTGCCATCGGACGTCTCGCCATTGGTATGCTCGCGCTGAAGCGCGGTCGAGTACGCTCGTTGATAGTGGATGACTTGGAAGTCCGACGACTGCACATTCGCGAGCTCGCGGTCGACAGCGGTATGCCGCGCTAGGCTTACGATTAGGCTACTCCAGCGCATCGATCAGAGGCCTGAGTTTTGTGGCTTCCGGATAAAACCAGAGTAGAAGGTAATCTCAAAGAAGTTGGCTATTTACTTGACTCAGGTGACCCCAAGATATAGTGTTCCGGCCCTTGGAGGATTATCCACGGGATCTCGCGGCGTTCGAGCGACGGTTCGCGACCGAGGCCGCGTGCCGAGCGTACCTGACGCGGCTGCGGTGGCCGGAGGGCTTCCGCTTTCCACGCTGCCGCCAAGACAAGGCGTGGCCGGTGCGCGGCGTCTGGCTGCAATGTGCCGCATGTGGCCACCAGACGTCGGTGACCGCCGGAACGATTTTCCAAGACACCCGCACGCCGCTGACGACCTGGTTCGCCGCCATGTGGTGGGTCACGAATCAGAAGACCGGCGTCAGTGCCTTGGGGCTGCAGCGGACGCTGGGGCTCGGCAGCTACAAGACGGCCTGGAGCTGGCTCCGCAAACTGCGGCGCGCGATGGTACGACCGTGCCGCGACCGGCTCACCGGCCGCATCGAGGTGGACGAGACGTTTATCGGGGGCGTCCATCCCGGACGGCGCGGCCTACAGACGGAAACCAAAGCGCTGGTGGCAGTTGCGGTGCAGGTCGAGCGTCGGCGGCTCGGGCGCATCCGGCTGCAGCGCCTGACGGATGCCGCGGCAGCCAGTTTGGTGCCGTTTGTTCAAGCCGCCGCCGAACCGGGGAGCGTGATCCACACCGACGGCTGGCTCGGCTACGAACCCTTGCGGCGTCACGGGTACAGCATCAGGTCACGTATCTGCACGGCCAGCGGGAGTCGATCTCCCAGCTGATGCCGCATGTCCACCAGGTGGTGTCATTGCTGAAGCGCTGGTTGCTTGGAACCCATCACGGCGCGGTCACCCACGGGCACCTCGATTACTAC
>JBKPCD010000059.1:0-36205 GCA_046727175.1 Acidobacteriota bacterium
GGAGATCTGCAACTTTTCAGTGATGCCAAAGCTGATCATGCTTCGCAGGAGTGCGCTCGTGTCGGCGGGCCCGTCCATGACCTGGCCCATCCACGCTTGATCAAAGGACCATCCTCCTTTGCCCAGCGTCGGCGTGGCGGCGCCAAAGACGGGGCCGTGACCGGACGCGTACAGCGAACCGCTGGACGACACGACCAGCAGCACGGCGATCGCTCCGACTCGAGACACGTGTCGAATCACTGAATCCATTTGATCACCAGCACGCTGCCGTACGTGACGACCAGCGCAGCAGCGAACAGCGCGAGTGACAGCCAGTACAGCCGCCGATTGAACCGCACGAACGGACTGTCGATGTGACATACTTCGCCCGGCGCGCACTGCTGCGCGCGCACGAGGACCATCCAGTAGTTCAGCGCGAGAAAGGCTCCGGACGCGCCGAACAGAACTGCTCGATGCCGCTCCAGGACGACAACCCACGGAGCGGTTTCAATGAGCGCCGCCATGACGGACCCTAGACCTAGGGTCACGAACAGTATCGGAAACGCTCAACAGACGAGCGTCGTCGCGGCGCTGGCCAGCCCGACGACGGTGCTCAGACGTTCTTGCCGCATATCTCTCCTTTGAGTGAGGACTAACCGTAGACCGACAGGGACGCATCTCGACCCGGATACTTCCAAGCAGAGACACCTCGACTGTCTTGGTTAGACCAGCAGGACGGAGAGCAGCAGATGTTTGGAGACGGGCGAGACGAGAAGCGGTACGAGCGCGCGCCACTCCTGAAGCGCAGGCACAGCCACGGGAACGACGACGCTGGCAGACGCGGGGATTGCAGTGGCGTTCGACAGAACGAACGCAAGGTCCGCTGTTGAGGCTTGAGTGCGGCTGGACGCCGCGGCGCAGCAGCTGTCGGCCTGTGCCTGGCTGATCACATGCGTCGAACCAGAACCGCGAGACTCCGATTTGTGCATCGGACATCTCGTGCCGTTCGTGCAGCACGCCATCCGCGCCTCGGGAGTCGGCTGCCATCCGGCGCAGACGGACACGTTCCCGACGCACAGCGTCAGGACCGCTGCCATCGCGGCGAGCCGTCTGGTCAGCGTCAGCACCTACGTAGGATGCGGGGACGACGGCGGCTCTGTCAAATCGCCACCGTCCCAGGCGGACCGTCATCTGTCATTCTGCTTCGGGTCGCCGGTCCGATGCTCAGCAATCTGATAGCGAAGAAACGTATGGACCGCGTCGAGCGCTCGCGCATCCTTCGTCTCTATCCGCACCGCGCCGCCTTGAGCCAGGTCTTCGTAGCGATATGTGATCTGATTGCTCTTTTGCATCTCAGGTACGCCTGGGGGGACCTCACGGTGCGTTTGGAAAGGTTTGTCAAAGTCTCCCCGGGCGAAATCGGCGGCAATGGACCGCAGGTGGCTGCGAACCGCGGCGATCACTTCGTCGTCCTTCTCGTTCTTGACAGTGACCTCGATCGAGCCGCCAGAAGGCGCCAGCTTGAAGTGATGCGTCGTCGCGTTCTGATCGAACCCCATGGCCTCGGCGCCGCGCTTCTTCAGCGCCTCGTCCTTCTCCACCTGCTTCAGGTGCTCTTCGTGGGACATGCCCTTCGGCATGGTCGGATGCTGAGGCGCCAGCAGCAAGGCTGCGGCGAGGACTGAAATGAGCGAATTCATGGGACCTCCTGGGCACATCATCGGGCCTGGAATCGTTCAAGGGTCAAGCGGAGAATCCGTGTTGAATCTGGAATGATTCCAGGTTGTACGATGGAGTGTGCTCGGAAACACGTTCGGAATCGGCGAGGCGGCTCGTCGCGCTGGTGTCAGTCGAGATCTAATTCGCTACTACGAACGCGTCGGCGTCCTGCCGCGCGCGCCACGGACGGCCGGCGGTTTCCGGTACTACTCCGATGAAACCGTCGCGCGGCTGCTCTTCGTGCGCAATGCCATCAGATTCGGCTTCACCTCGAAGGAACTCGCAGGTTTCTTGAAAGCCCGTGAGAGTGGTCGTCCGCCCTGCCATTCGGTCCGTGCTGCCGGCCAGCGCCTGTTGAAAGAGATGGACGAACACCTGGCGCGATTGCACGAGGCGCGCGCAGCGATGGCCGAAACGCTGGCCGCCTGGGACGCGCGGCTCGACAAGACGCCGGCCGGCGCGCCGGCGCATCTGTTGACGATGGTGCCCGAGGCACCCCGTGCGACTCAGAGCAGATTCGTCGGTCGGCGTTCGCGTGAGAGACGTGCGCCGAGTCGGTAGACGTCGATAGCTGCTCCAACGGTCTCATTCGGGGCACCGACTGATATATTGAGCTGGCATGCGTCGGGCGTTTTTCATCGCCGTGCTCGCAGTGCTCATGGCGGACGCGAGCGGCGTCAACTCGCTCCTGGTGCCGGAGACTTGCCCGATCAGCACGAGCGAATCGGCGCCCGACAGCGGCTGCCCGGCGTTTTGCGTTCGATGCACGTGCGCCTGCTGTGCCGCGTCAATCGAGCACTCCACTCCTCCTGACACGGCCGTAGCGCCGGTTTCACCACGTGCGTTGACACTCCCGTCTTCGAGTGCGCTGCCGACTGGGAGCCACGCCGACATCCTTCACGTCCCAAAGACCATCCTCAAGTAGTCACGCGAGTCTGTTTCCGTCGCCGCTACGTTCGGAGGAGAACCATGCCTTATCGCCGGTTGGCTCGGCTCGGCGTCTCGTGTGTGTTGTTCGGTGCGTCGTGGGCGCACGCACAGGCGTCGCAGGCACCACCATCCACTGCGGAAATCCAGATAATTGTTCGCTCGGAGAGCGGCCCGATCCCTCGAGCGCAGGTCATCGGGTCCGGCACTACGACCGAGACCGACGCGGAAGGGCGGACGACGGTTCACGTGGCCCCAGGTCCGGTGGAAATCACCGTCGTCAAGGAGGGTTTCAACCCCGTCACCGTGTCAGCGACCGCGGCACTCGGTCCCCGGCAGGTGATTCCGATCGTGCTCGAGCGACAAACGGCGATCGAGGAACACGTCACGGTCTCGGCGACGCGGACCGATAAGCGCATCGAGGATCAACCGATGCGCGTCGAGGTCCTGGACGCAGAAGAGATCGAAGAGAAACAACTCATGACGCCCGGCGACATCGTCATGATGCTGAATGAGATGGGCGGCCTTCGCGTACAAGCCACGTCACCCTCGCTCGGCGCGGCGAGCGTGCGCGTGCAAGGCATGCGCGGCCGCTACACGCGGTTTCTCTCCGACGGGCTGCCGCTGTTCGGCACCGACGTCGGCGGTCTCGGCTTGCTGCAGATTCCGCCAACCGACCTGGGACAGGTGGAAGTGATCAAGGGAGTTGCGTCGGCGCTGTACGGCGCCGGCGCTCTTGGCGGCGTGGTCGATCTGATCTCGCGCCGCCCCGCGAAAGAGCCAGCCCGGGAAGTGCTCGTGAATCGAACCAGCCGAGGCGGCACCGATGCCACATTGTTCGCGGCGCAGCCGTTTACAGAACGTTGGAGCGGAACGCTTCTCGTCGGCGGGCATTGGCAGCAACGCAACGACATCGACGACGACGGCTGGGCCGATCTCGCGGGGTACTCGAGAGCCATTGTGCGTCCGCGCGTGTTCTGGAGTGATGGCACCGGCCGCTCGCTGTTCGCCACCGGCGGCGCGATGTGGGAACAGCGGCGTGGCGGCACGATGCCATCGGCGGTGTTGACCCCGACCGGTGCGCCCTATCTCGAGTCGCTCGATACGACGCGATTCGACGGCGGCGTGGTTGCGCAAATGCCTGTCGCGGGACGGTACGTGTTGACGGCTCGCATGTCCACGACCGGCAAAGACGAAGATTATCTCCGCGGTGACGTTCGCGAGCATGACATTCAAGATACGTTCTTCGCCGAGCTCGCGGTGCGTGGCACCGCGCTACGGCAAACGTGGGTCGGCGGCGTTGCGTTCGAGCGTTCGACGCTCGATCCGCGCGATGAGCCACGCTTTGCCTATCAGTACAACGTTTCGGGCGTGTTCCTGCAGGACGACATCGATGTACAACGCTGGCTGACGCTTTCGGTCAGCGGACGTCTCGATTCCCACAATACGTTCGGAACGTTCGTGAGCCCACGCCTTTCAGCGCTCGTGCGGGACGGCGCGTGGACCAGTCGCGTCTCGATCGGAAGCGGGTTCTTTGCGCCGACGGCGCTGACCGAGGAGACCGAGGCTGCCGGACTCGCGCGTCTCAAGGTCGATGGGCCGCTCAAAGCGGAGCGCGGACGCAGCGCGTCGTTCGACGTCACGCGCGCTCAGGGACCGTTGAGCCTGACGGCTACGCTTTTCCGGTACGAGGTCCACGATCCTGCGGTCGTCGATCGCGCCACCTACACGCTGGCGACGCTCGGCGAGCCGACGATCAACACCGGACTCGAGACGGTCGCAACAATCCGCCGCCCGCCGTTCAGCCTCACCGGCGCCTACACGTACGTGCACTCGCGTGAGGGTGTCGGCACCGGCCGCGCCGACATTCCACTGACCCCCAGACACAGCGCAGGACTGGTCGGCATGTGGGAACGCGAAGAGCGCGGACGCATCGGCGTCGAAGCCTATTTCACCGGGCAACAGCGCCTCGAGGACAATCCGTACCGGTCGCAGAGCGAGGGCTACGTGCTCTTTGGCGGTCTCGTCGAGCGGCGCTTCGGCCGCGTCCGACTATTCGTCAACGCTGAGAACCTGGGCGGAGTCCGTCAGACTCGGTTCGATCCGCTCGTGCGTCCGTTTCAGGCGGCGGACGGACGATGGACCGTCGATGCCTGGGCGCCACTCGACGGGCGCGTGATCAACGGCGGTATGCGACTGTCGTTTTAAGGACCGGCAAGGTACGCAACGTGTGACGGGCACGCTCTCTAGGTTTTAAATGGACGGTTCTCATGAAGAGATGGCTGGGCAACGCATGGGAACGAACGGCACGCCGCTTAGAGCTTCAGAAATCGTTCGCGCAACACCCGCGACTGCAGGCGGCTGACCGGCAACTTCTGACCGGTGCTCAACACGGCCACATGCGTGCCTCCGGGCATCGTGTTGAGCTTCGTGATCAGATCGATGTTCGCCAGGGTGCCGCGACCGAGTCTGATAAAGCGCGACGGATCGAGGCGCTTTTCGAGGTCCTTCAGTCGGTACGTGATCGTGTGGCGCTCTTTCTGGATGGTGGTGAGGTGCAGGAGTTCACCGTCAGCAACGATCGACGCAATCTGTTGCACTGGAACGATGACAACGTCTTCCCGCCGCCGCACGGGAATCCGCTCGAGAAACGGCGGCTTGGCGAGCGCCTCGTAGGTATCAATGGCGGCACCGACGTGGGAAGCCTGTTCTGCCACGATCTCGGCGTGCTCGATCCGCTCCTGCGCCCGATTCACTGTTTCGCGGAGGCGCGCCTTCTCCACCGGCTTGAGCAGATAGTCGACCGCATTGACCTCGAATGCGCGGACCGCATACTCGTCGTAGGCCGTGACGAAGGCCACCAGCGGCATCGCGTCTTTCTTCAGCATCCGAACGACGCCGATCCCGTCGAGTTCCGGCATTTGCCAATCGAGCAGCGCGAGATCCGGTCGCTCCCGTTCGATGACGGCGACCGCGTCCTTGCCCGATGCGGCCTCGCCGACGACTGCGACGTCTTCAAACGATCTGAGAAGTGATACCAGGAACGATCGAGCCGGCCGCTCATCGTCGGCCACGACAACTCTGAGCCGTGCGGTCACGACGCCACCTGGCGAACATCAGCATCTGCGACCTTGATCGCCAGCGGCAGCCTGATCTCGACGACGGTTCCCTCGTTGGGCGCCGTATGAATTGTCAGCGACCCTTCGGTGCCGTAGTGACATTCGAGGCGCCGCTCCACGTTGCGAAGACCGACCCCCGCCGCACGACCTCGTTCGAGCGCCTGGTACGTCGTCCCCGCACCGGTGTCCTGAACGATCAGGGCCAGATGCCGTTGAGCGTCACCAGTTCGTTCGATCCTCGCGCGTATCACCACCTCGCCGCCACTCTGCTTATGACCGATCCCGTGCTTCACCGCGTTCTCGACGAGCGGCTGAAGCACCAGCGGTGGCAGGCGAATGTGGCGTAGCCGCGTGGAGACGTCAACCGTGACACGAAGTCGATGTTCAAAGCGAGCGCGCTCGATATCAAGATACGACTCGACGAGGTCAAGCTCACGGCCGAGCGTGGTGAACTCGCCTTCAGATCTGAGGACGCCGCGGAGCAGCGATGTGAGCCGAAGCAGCGTCTCCAGCGCGCGGGGTGGTGCCGTCTGGATAAGGTAGCCGATGGTCGTGAGCGCATTGAAGAGGAAGTGCGGATTGATCTGGGCGCGCAGCGCCCGGAGCTCTGCTTCACTGGCAAGCTTGCCGATCTCTTGCTCGCGGATTTCACGAGTGTATCGCTCGTTCGTGAGACGGATCGCATCGATCCGACGTGCGACCATGACGGCAATCGCTTCGAGTGTCGCCAGATCATCGGATAAGAGGCGCCGCCCTGCGCTCAGCTGCCCGACGGTGAGGACGAACCGCGGCTGATCGGCGGTTGGTACGGTGACACACGTGGTCACGGGGCCGGGTAGTGCCTCAAGAGATGCAGTCACCGCCATTGCGGCAGCATCGGGTCCGCTGACGACAGCGACGCCGAGGCTTCCGCTGGTGTTGTGCGACGTCCATTCACGCCACTGGACAAATCCGGCGTTGAGCGCTGGGGTCAGTAGTTCACAGACAGACGTCAGAAGATCCCCGGCATCGTCCACGTCCTGTGCGAGCCGGCTGACGGTCGCGCGAAGCGATCGGTAATCGGGCCGATGCAGGACGACCGCATCGACGAACCACGTCACACCTCGGCGGAGGACCGGGTAGATCAACGCCGTCGCCACCCACAGTGTGACCAGCACGGTGAGTTGCCGCGGATCGGTTTGCACGAAACGCGCGAACGCTGCCGAGCGTGTGCCAAACGTCGCGATGACGGCGAAGGCGACCGCGACGAGCGCCACCAGCGACAACGCCCGCTTCAAGAACAAGTCGGCGAGCGCGAACCGATAGTCCTGATAGAGGATCGCAAACGCCAGCGGCAGCGAGGCGTGATGTCCGACGAGTTCGACTGGCCATGACGCGTCACCGCGATGCAGCTGGCTGAGATGCAAGGCGGAGACGGCGAACGTCGCAAGCGCCGCGGCCCACAGCGCGCGAGCCGCGCCAGGCCGACCGCGCGTGACCGCGATGAGTGGAACGACCAACGACACGAAGGAGTAGGTCAGGAGCCGCATGCCGAGCGGTGCGGGAACCGGCAAGTCGTTCGCCGCAGCGTGGAGATGCAGAACGGCGGCGATCGCGCTCACCCCATACGCGGCGGCGACGAGCGTTCGCTTCGCGGCGCCGTGCACCACATGGCGCTCCTCGCGCAACACGGAGTGCACGACCACCGCCGGCAGGAAACCAAGGGCTGCGAACCCGATGGCAGCCAGGTACGGAAACGGTCCTTCGATCCCGCGCTTCTGGAGTTCGTAGGCTGGCAGGGCGCACAGATTCCAGGCGAGCCCGAGCACGGATGTGAGCAGGAGCAGCGGGTCAAATCCGAAACGCACTCCGGGCATCCGTCCCGGACGCACGACCATCGCGAGGAGCATCGCGTAGAGCACGACGCCCGTACTCAGCCCGACGAGATTCAGCAGCTCGCCGACGTTCAATGTGGTCGACACGGTACGCCTGTGCTCGACAACGAGTAACCGAAAGGCAACGACTGGTTCGTTTTGGCCAACGAACGGTTGCGCCCGACCAACGAGCGGCACGCTCCGCGCAGATTGGCTACAGCTTCATTATCAGTGAATTCCTGCACGCAGAACGGGCGTCGCGCCGCGGCATTCGGCGACGGCCATTCCGTTCGTGCCGTGAATGACGACATCCGTCGGTTCAAACGGACCGTTCATTGGCTTGTGATGGCCCGCCACGAGGGACGTTGCTAGCGTGGCCTCTTCGGACAGCTGTCTTCGAACGAGGCGCTATGACAAAATTGAACACTCGCAGGACGTTGCGGATCGCCACCACGATGCTGTGCCTTGCCCTGTTGGCTTCCTCGGCACAATCGCAGGGACTGGGCGGCGCGGGCACGGTTCAAGGCACCGTTAAAGATCCCACCGGCGGCGTGATGCAGGCCGTGCAGGTCAGGATCAGCAATCCGGTCACGGGGTTCGCTCGAACCGCCACGACCGACGCAACCGGCAAGTACGTGTTCAACAATCTGCCGCCAAATCCCTATCACATCACAGTCGAGGCGCAGGGGTTTCAAACGCTCGAGAAGGACGTCGACGTGCGGACCGGCGTGCCGATCACGATGGACTTGACGCTCGCCCTGGCTGGCGCGACGACCGCGGTGGAAGTGGTCGGCCACGCCGGCGATCTGCTCGAACGTGATCCAAGCGCGCACACCGACATCGATCAAACCCTGATCGCCAAGCTGCCGCTCGAGACGTCGTCGTCCGGGCTCAACCAAGTGGTCACCCTCGCGTCACCAGGAGTCGTCTCCGATTCGAACGGGTTCTTTCATCCCGTGGGGGACCACGCCCAGACTCAGTTCTCGATCGACAACCAACCCATCACCGACCAGCAAAGTCGGCTCTATTCCAATCAGATTTCACAGGACGCCGTGCAGTCGATGGAGGTGATCACGGGCGTGGCGCCGGCGGAATACGGCGACAAGAGCAGCCTCGTGGTCCACATTGTCACCAAGTCCGGCCTCGATCAGGCGAAGCCGACGGGCAGTGCATCGTTCGGCTTTGGCTCGTTCAAGAGTCCAACTGGTGACGTGAACATCGGGGCGGGCTCGCACAAGTTGGGCAACTTCCTGTCGTTGTCCGGCCTCCGAACGGACCGATTCCTCGATCCGCCGGAGCTCGAAGCACTCCACGACACCGGCAACCAAGTGTCGTTCTTCGACCGGTTTGATTTCCGTCCCGGCACCAATGGCACCATTCATCTGAATGTCCAGGCGGCGCATTCCGGATTCGACGTGCCGAATACCTACGACCAGATCGCCCAGACGCAGCACCAGAACATCGCGACCTTCAACGTGGCACCGGGATACTCCCGCGTCATCGGCGCGAACACGCTGTTTACCGCGAATGGTTTCGTACGTCGGGACCACCTGACCTATCTGCCGAGCCCCAATCCGCTGGACGACACGCCGGCGACGGTGAGTCAGGATCGGATGCTGACCAACTTGGGCGCAAAGGCCGACCTCACGATGACGCTGGGTGCGCACAGTCTGAAGTTCGGCGGCACGATCGGCGCCACCCGTCTCCATGAGCAGCTCACGTTTGGAATCACCGATCCGACCGACAGCGCCTTTGCGGGAGAGGACGGCAACTTCGATCCGGCGCTGGCACCGTTCGATCTGACGAATGGCGGATCGCCACTCGCGTACAACCAGTCGTTCACCATCAAGCAGCAGGCGGCGTACGTCCAGGCGGACATCAAGGCGGGCAACGCGACGCTGAACCTCGGCGTACGACTCGACCACTACGATGGCTTGACCACGGCGACGCTCGTTCAGCCCCGTGTCGGGGTCTCGTACGCCGTAACGGCAAGCGGAACAGTGCTGCGTGCTTCCTACGGGCGGACGATGGAAACGCCATACAACGAGAACCTGCTGCTCGCGGCCGGGTACGGCCTCAACGGGTTATTCGGTGAGAGCCAGCCCGTGCCGCCGGGCCGACGCAACCAGGTGGAGCTGGGGATCCAGCAGGGATTCGGCCGCTGGCTTGTCGCGGACTTCGGGTACTTCAACAAGCGGACGGACAACGGCTATGACTTCGGAGTCCTGTTCAATACACCGATTGCGTTCCCGGTCGCGTGGGATCACTCACGGATCGATGGATTCACAGGGCGCCTGAACCTGGTCGAGCACGGCGGCTTCAGCGCGTTCGTGGTGATGGCGCACACGAATGCGATCTATTGGCCGCCCGGCGTTGGTGGCATCCTGCTGGAGCAGCCGGAAGGCGACTTCCGGATCGACCACGATCAAAAGTTCAATGCCACGACGAACGTTCAATATGTCTTCGAAAAGCGGACCGGCGCATGGGCAGCGCTGTCCTGGCGTTACGATTCCGGCCTCGTCGCCGGCGCTGTCGCGAGTCTCGAGGATGCGCTCGCGCTGACCGCGGATCAACAGGCGGCTATTGGCTTCTTCTGCGGCAATCAGATCGCCACACGCGATGCGCCGCTCACAAGTGCGACGTGCACGGCGTCGAATTACGGGGCGACGCGGCTGCGGATCCCTGCCGAGGGAACGGCCGACGATGTCGCGAATCCCCCTCGTGTCGCGCCTCGCCATCTCCTCGATCTCGGAATCGGAGCGGACAATCTCCTGCGCACCGACAGAACGAAGCTCCGCGTTCGCTTCAGCGTCATCAACTTGACGAACAAGGACGCGCTCTACAACTTCCTGTCGACGTTCAGCGGAACGCATTTCGTCTCGCTACGCGCGTATCAGTTGCAGGTGGGTGTGACGTTCTGAAGCACGTAGGGACTGTCCCTGAAACTGTCCCTGCCAGCCTGCCAAAGCCGCTGTTCTAGAACAAACAGCAGCCAACTCGCTCGATCGAGGAGGTTCTTACAACGGTGGATTTGCTTGGAAAAACCAGATTGGCGGCCCAAAGTGCGGCCCGACACCCGAGGAACAGCAATTGCATGGATGTCAATCACGCCTGCTTACTGTCTCCACTGGAGTTCGATGAAAACATTCTTCGTCACGGGTGTCATGACGCTGATCGCATCCCAGGCGTTCGCGCAACCGCCTGATTCGATCGCGCCCTCCACGCGCTCATCCGCCACAGTTGAGGCCGATCTGGCGACGCCGACGGGACACGAGCTGAGTGCCGGCGTGGCCAGCTACACCTATCGCGAGCCTGGCGCTCGGGCCATCTCGATTCACGGCGCCAAGTTCGTGGCCGACTATACCGGCACGCTGTCGCTCAACAAGGGGCGGCACTGGTTTGCTCAGGCGGATCTGCGCGGCACGATCGGAAGCGCCACGTACAACGGCTGGTGCTCACCCTTCCTGATTACGCCGGACAGCGCGTCGCCGAATGGCTATGCGCTCGATGTGGGCGACGCGTCGCCGTGCAACGAGACCGGGGACAAGGACGGGTATCTGGAAGCTCGCGCCCTCGCCGGCAAAGACCTGATGGGAAAACGATGGGCGTGGTCACCGTATACCGGCGCGGGTCTTCGTCATTTGTCGAACGGCACGACCGGCACGCCCGGATACCGAACGGACGACTATCTCTACCTGCCTCTCGGTGTAACGTCGCGCACCAGCGTCGCTTCGCATGGGGCGCTGAACTTCAATCTGGAATTCGATCTCCTGATCCACGGCTGGCAACAGACCCGCGACTCGAAGTTGGGCGGCGGCGATGTTCCAGCGACGCCGACGGCGCCTGCGTTTACCATCGATGGCTTTACGGATGTCTCGTTCTCAGTCGCGAGGGTGGGCGCTGCGTGCAAGCGCGAAGTATCCGGTAAGCAGGCGCTGGTCGGCGGAGCCGTACTATGTGCGCTGGCACGTCAGCTCCTCGCCAGTAAATTATGAAACCGCAACGTTCACGGTCAACGACGTGACGGCCCAGGAGCAAGTCGGCGCCTACGAACCCCTCAACGTCACGAGCGAGTTTGGCGTGAGACTGGGTTTCCATTTCTGACGGGTTGATCAGATTCTCGGTTACCAGAAGGTATTGCCTATGCCGCGTGGATGATCCAGTTGCGAAAATCCTCCCCTCTGAATCTTGCAAGGTGCGCGCGACTCTTCATGAGCGTGCCTTGATCGCGAAGCGCAGCGTGACCCCGAACGTCCGCGGGTCGCCGGGCTGGCCGACGATTAGGCCGGTGTTGCCCGGCTGGGCGGTGAGCAGATCGAAGTAGCGGGTGTCGAGCAGGTTGCGCGACCAGATCGACAGCGTCCATCCTTGCGCCGCCCGGAATCCTACACGTGCGTTCAGGCGTGTAGCCGTCGACGAACATGTAGCGCGATTCGGTCGGGCTGGACGAGAACCGTGAACGGTAGCTCATGTCGAATGCGCCGAAGAACTCGCCAGGCCGCTTCAAGAGGGTGCGGTTGGTGGCGTACTCGGCGCCGACGGACACCGCGGTTTTCGAGATACCCGGCAGGAGCGACCCGGAAATATCCTTGAACTGGGGCCCGCCGGTCTCCTCGAGCGGCGGCGGCGCGTTCGGAAACGAGACGTAGCGTCCGTCGGTGATCGCCGTGGCGGCGTACGTCGACAGATGCCGGTTCACCGCCGCGCTGGCGTCGAGTTCGAGCCCACGGACGCGCACCTTGTCCGTGTTGGCCAGGTAGCCTCGCAGCACACCCACGGCTCCGCTCACGACCTGCGTCTGGAAATCCTTGATGTTGGTGTCGTAGCCGGTGACGTTGAGCGTCACCGCGCGCAGCGGCTCGGCCTTGACGCCGATCTCGACGTGGTGCACGTCTTCGGGCTTGACCGTCGCCGCCGAAAGGATCGGCTGGTTGTTGGCGTCCGTCGGCAGCCCATTGAGGTTCAGGCCGACCGACTTGAAGCTCGTCGCATAGGTCGCGTACACGTTGACCCGGCTCGCCGCTTTTTAGTTGGCACTGATCTGTCCTGAGGTATTGGTGTCGCCGACGTTGGCGCGGTAGGCCTGGGGCGCGAAAATCGACTGCCGCAGTGCGATGAGCGCCGGATCAGTGGTCTGCAGTCCGCCGTAGACATGCTGATCGAAGGCAACGTCCTTATGGTCGTAGTTCACGCGCAGACCGGGCAGGACGCGCAGCCGGCCGGCGATCGTCCACTCGAGCTGCCCGAACCATGCGGCGCTGATGTTGTCATAGGTGACGTACTGGTTGTAGCCGTAGCCGTCGAGCAGGCCGGGAGTCAGCGCAGCCGGCGTCGGCGTCAGCAGAAACCGCGCCGCCGCCGATCCCTGCTCCTGCCTGAAAGCCGGATTCGAATCGAGCGACTGATTGAAAAAGAACACGCCGGTGACGAAGTTACCGTGGTGCGGCAGGGCGCCGGTGTAACGCACTTCCTCGGTCCACTGGTGCTGTTTCGAGTAGGCGGACGACACGGTCGTCACCGGCAGGCCGATGAAGTCGCGGTCGTTCGACGGATTCCAGTTCCAGTAGCGCCAGGCGGTGGTCGACGTGAGGCGGCCCGGGCCGACCTTCCACTCCATGTTCGTCGCCGCGCCACCCAGATCCTGATACGAGAGGATTGGCGTGTCGACCGTCCGACCCACGCTCGAACGCGTCGTAACTCGGTGGCGTGTAGTGCAGATCGGCAATGATCGCGGCCCACTGGGCGGTTCGCCGGCCGTAGCGTCGGTGCAACGCTGGCAATCACCTGCGTGTTGCCGGTGAGACGCTGCCGCGTGTTGTCGATGCTGACCTCGACCGCCAAGCGGTTGGACGGCGCGAACAGCAGCTGACCGCGCACGCCGAGGTTGTCCAGGTCGTTCAGCCGTTCGCCGGTTCGGACGTTTCGGACCGTGCCATCCCGCTGGGTTCCGGAAAAAGACAGGCGGCCGGCAATGTCGCCGAACAGCCGCCCCGCTATCGATGCCTTGGCCTGCGCGAAGGCCAGATCGCCGAAATTGATTTCAGCCTCGGCCGTCGGCTTGAAATTCGGCTTGCGTGTCGTGACATTGATGGCGCCGGCCGTCGTGTTCCTCCCGAACAAAGTGCCCTGCGGCCCGCGCAGCACTTCGACGCGATCGACGTCGAGGAAATCGAGCGATGCCGAGGCGGGTCGAGCGTAATACACGCCGTCGATATACAGCGCCGACACCCTGCTCGATACCGTCGTTGGTCAGCCCGAATGACGAGCCGAGGCCACGGATGTTGATCGACGAGTTGCGCGGGTTGGTCGAATAGAACTGGACCGTCGGCAGCATTTCCTTCATACGGTTCACGTTGAATGCGCCGGCATCGGCGACCACATCGCCTTTGAGCACCGACATCGGAATCGGCACGTCCTGGGCCGCTTCTTCGACGCGCCGCGCCGTGACGACCACCGACTCAGTCAGCCGTGACGGGGCCACGATCAGGTTGACGGTGGCGGGCGCCGCCTCGAGCACCACGCGCTGCACCGCGGTCTCGAAGCCGCTCAGACTTGCCTCCACTCGATACCGACCGGACCGGAGCGGACCGACGCGGTACGCCCCGTCCCCGTTTGTGAACGCTTCTTCGGCGGTCCCGGTGGATCTCGACTGGCTCGTCCATGTTCACCGGTCTCATTCACTCCTGAGTGCCACGATCGCTGGAACACGCGTCGCCCGCCATGCCGGTAACGACGAGGCTGCGACGACGACAAGCAAGAGCAGCGCAGGGGCGAGCAGGTACGTCAGAGGGTCCAACGCGCTCACACCGAACAGCGTGCCCTCGAGTACGCGTGAGAATGCGACGGATACAGCCAGGCCGAGCGTGACACCGACAGATCCCAAGACTACCCCGCGCCAAGCGACGAGCCGGACGATCTCCGATCGTGTAGCGCCGAGCGCGAGGCGAACCGCGATTTCCTGCCTCCGTTGGCCGACAAGATAGGCCAAGACTCCATAAACACCCACGAGCCCTAACAAGACGGCGATGCCCGCGAAGATGCCGATCAGAACCATTAAAAAGCGCCGAAGCGAGAGCGATGCTCCGAGCACCTGTTCCATGGTCTGGACTCCGAACAGCGGCTGGGTAGGGGCGACGTCGCGAACGGCATCACGCAACGCAGTCATTGTCGTTGACGAGTTCCTCTCTATCCGCACAACGAGCGAGATCGAAGCCCGCGGGAACTGACCGAACGGAATGTAAATCGTCGGCTTCGCTGAAGCTTCTAGTCCGTCGTTCCTGACGTCCTGAGCGATCCCGACGATTCGCCGCCATGTTCCATCGGTAATCGCTACGCGCTTGCCCAGGGCTTCACCACCCGGCCAATACCTGTCGGCAAACCCCTTTGACACGATTGCGACCGGCTCGCCGCTGCGGACGTCCGACTCGCTGAAGCTCCGACCACGAATCAACCCGATGCCCATCACGCGGAAGTACTCCGGGGTCACCTTGGGCTGCTCCGCATAGGCGAGATCCTGTCCCGCCGCACGCTCGAGACCCTCCACGCGGAAGGGGCTGGTCTCGTTGGAGATGAGAGGCACAGCGCTCGATGCTGCAACGGCGCTGACGCCTGGAACCTGCTCGAGGCGGGCAATCACTCGCTCGAAGAACTGCACCGTGCGTGGCACGTCAGTGGCGTCGGTCGGCGGAGCCGCAAGAAACGCCGTCACGACCCCGGTCGCGTCGAAGCCCGCCTCCACGCTGCGGACGTTCGCGAAGCTGCGTAAGAAGAGAGCAGCGCCGATCGAGAGGACGAGGGCGAGCGCGACTTCACCAACAGTTACCGCGGTTCGGATTGCGGAAACACGAGCGCCTCCGGCTTGTCTCGTCCCGCCTTCCTTGAGCACGTCGTTGGCCTCCACTCTCAAGGCCTGCAGCGTCGGCACGATGCCGACGACGATGCCTGTGGCGAGAGCCGTGACGATCGTGAAGGTCAGCACGCGGACGTCGAGACTTGCGTCCTTGACTAGCGGAACGGCGGGCGCCAGTTCCACCAGCCCACGGATGCCGGCGTGCGCCACCAGGAGTCCTGCGGCGGCTCCGACAAGCGCCAAGACGATGCCTTCGATCACCGCTTGTTGGAGCACTCGTGATGACGCGGCGCCAAGCGCGAGCCTCAGCGCGACCTCGCGCTGGCGAGTCGCGCCGCGCGCGAGGAGCAGGCCCGACACGTTCGCACAGGCGATGAGGAGCACGAGAACAACCGCGCCCATCAACAGGAGAAGGGATGGCCGAACGGTTGCCACCGTGTGGTGCTGCAGGCCCTCAACCGCAGCGCCGCGTCCGCGATGTCCCGGATCGAGATCGACCACGATGCGCACGACCCGCTCCATGTCTATTCGCGCCTGGCCGATCGTCTGGTCGGGTTTCAGCCGCCCAATGACGCGGTAGTTGTGACTGCCGCGCGCGGTGTCCGGAACGACCGGGATCCAGACGTCCGGCGGTCTGGCCGACGGCTGCAGGTTCGTGGGAAAGTCGAATCGCGGCGGCATGATGCCGACGACGACGTGGTTGCGACCGTCAAGAGGAAGCGACTGGCCGATGATCGTGGGATCCGAGCCGAATTGCCGTTGCCAGAGACCGTAGCTCAGGATCGCGACATCGGTCCGGCCGGGCCTGCCCTCTTCGGCCAGGAAGGAACGTCCGAGCATGGGGTCTACACGGAGGACCGAGAACAGGCTGGGAGACACGCGCACGGCGGTCAGCATCTCCGGATACTCGCCACGCGTCAGTCGGAGTCGTGCGTTGCGGTAGAGGGCGAGCCCGTCGAACGCGCGCGACGCCCGCGACCAGTCTTCGAAGTCGGGATAGGACGCCCAGTCGCCCCAGCGCTCGGCCTGAGGATTGGTTTCCCACACCTGAACCAAGCGGTCCGCAGCGGGGTACGGGAGCGGTTGGATCAGGGTCGCGTTCACCGCGCTGAAGATCGCCGTGTTGGCGCCAATGGCGAGCGCGAGCGTCACGACGCAGACAGTGGCAAAGCCCGGCTCATGAGTGAGGCGGCGAAGGGCGAACCACACGTCGCGCGGGACAGTATCCAGAAGCGGGAGCACGCGCTGGTCATGCCCGCTCTCCGCAATCGACTCCGTGCCGCCGAGTCTGTGGATGGCTGCGCGACGAGCCTCGACCGGACTCAAGCCGCGCCGAACGTTCTCCTCGATCATGAGCTGGAGGTGCGTCTCGAGTTCGGCGGTGAAGTCTTCTCGATCGTCACGTTTGATCGAGGCCAGGAGGCGATGCATGAATCCGCGGGCGCGCTTCACGGCGACTGTCCGTTCAAGGCGAAGAACCTGGCGATGATCTCGCCGGTGCGCTCCCAGTGACGACGCTCCTTCTCGAGCTCGGCGCGACCCGCCGCCGTGACGCGGTAGAACTTCGCGCGCCGATTGTTCTCCGACACACCCCATTTGCAGGTGATCGAGCCCTCTTGCTCCAGTTTGAGCAAGACCGGGTACAGCGTGCCGTGGTTCACGGCCAGCATGTCCGCACTGATCTGTTCGATACGCTTCGCGATGCCGTACCCATGCTGCGGCCCGAGCACGGCGAGTGTGCGCAACACCATCAGCGCCAGCGTGCCTTGCCAGACCTCTCGCTTTTCCCCCATTCAGACACCTCTGGGAGACCCACAAGAGGATGTCACATCCTTTGTGGGGATCCAACAGGAAAGTGACACGCTGGCAGCTGGTTCAAGGAGCACGCCTGGAAAGCGATTCCGGCGACTCTTACTGAGCAACACCGAAACACTTTTTCGCGCAATCAATTCAGTCAGTGACACCTCGTATGCGCTTCTTGATGTGGCGCCGTAAACGTCGGTATTCGTCGACGGATTCGAGCCCACCTTACACAGTTTCTACACAGTTCCGATGTTCGCTTAGCGGGTCCCGAACCTTCCCGAAGAACGACGCGCTTATCTCGAGGTTCGCCCTCCCTCACTGGGCCGAGACAACCCGTGCAATGTCGCATCGCAACGGTTTCACGCTATCGTGAGCTCAGCGAGCCGTATCATGCGGTCAGTATCGGCTTCGACCGAGCCAGCCGCAGCCACGGACACGCTTCCCGAGAGGTGTCAAATCATCGAGGCCGCGGGAACCCGTCGCCAGCGCCGTGCCAGCGTAGTTGAGAGTCTTTAGTGGATGGACGACATGAATCTGAAAGCCGCACTGGAGCGCCTTGGCTCGATCCTCCGAACGCGCGTCCGTCTCAGAGCCGCCGCGGGAACATCACGCAGCGCCGTGTGAACTTGCCGGCGTTCGACAGCGGATTCGACATCACGTGCCGCAGCCGGCGCGGATCGTCCGAAATCGGCGGGGCGCGTGGATCGAAATTGTGCGCACACGTGTCTGCTTCGCGTTCGCCACGGGAATGATGCAGTCGACCGCATGTTCAACCACTTCCGGCAACTCCACCGCCTTCTCATCCAGCCGCTCACCACAATCATCATTGCGGTCAACGTTCTGTCAGTGTGCCGCTCATCGCCTTAGAGGGCCAGACTGATGTCCGACAGACATCCCGGCACCACCGCGAAGCTGCCGTCCATTTACGAATGGGCGAATCAAGTCTTTTCGCGCACTTCGGGTGCACCGTTGTGCGACGGCAATCGCGTCGTACTGCTCAAGGACGCTGCTGAGAACTATCCCGCCTGGCTTCGGGCCATTGATGCTGCTCAGCGGACCGTTCATTTCGAGATGTACATCATCCACGACGACGCGCAAGGGACTCTGTTCGCGGAGGCGCTCCTCCGGAAAGCTGGACAGGGCGTCCAGGTGCGGTTGCTCTACGACTGGATGGGAGGATTCGGCAAGACGTCGCGTGCATTCTGGAACCGGCTTTGTGCGGGCTCCATTGACGTGCGCTGCTATAACCCCCCTCGGTTCGACCGTCCGCTGGGCTGGCTCAGTCGCGATCACCGGAAAACGATTGTTATCGATAGTGATTTGGCCTTCGTTACCGGCCTGTGCGTCGGTCAGGCGTGGGTAGGTGAGCCGGCGCGACATCAGGATCCATGGCGTGACACGGGCATAGAGATTCACGGGCCGGCAGTTGCCGACATTGAAGCGGCGTTCGCGGAAGCTTGGGCGGCGGCTGGTGCGCCACTGCCGGCGAACGCACTTGGACAGACTCCTTCTCCGCGCGGCGATATTTCGCTTCGTGTCGTCGCGACAGTCCCGAACACCGCAGGTTTGTTCCGGGTCGATCAACTCGTGGCCGCAATGGCTCGGAACAGGCTTTGGCTGACCGACGCCTATTACGGCGGGACCGCGCCCTACGTGGACGCACTGCGTGCAGCGGCGCGAGACGGTGTCGATGTGCGTCTACTTGTACCCGGTGCGTCCGACATTCCACTGGTCCGGCTGTTTTCGCGCGCAGGTTACCGGCCGCTCCTCGAGGCCGGCATTCGCGTGTACGAGTGGAACGGGTCGATGATTCATGCGAAGACGGCCGTCGCCGACAGTCGCTGGGCTCGAGTCGGATCGACAAACCTCAACGTCGCGAGCTGGCTCGGCAACCGAGAGCTGGACGTGATTGTAGAGCACGAACCGTTCGCTCGCGAGATGGAGGACATGTTCCTTCGCGATTTGGAAAATGCAACCGAGGTCGTGCTGCAGCGCAACCGTGTCCGGGCGCCAGGCGCGCCTGTGGGCCGTGCTGGCCGTCCGAGCGGCGCGAGCAGCGGTGGCCGCGTGATGGGTGGAGCGGTGCGCGTAGGCAACACGGTCGCGGCCGCCATTACCAACACCCGTGTGCTCCAAGCGGTCGAGTCGAACATCGCGCTCATCGCCGGGACGGTTCTCGCCCTCGTCGCCGCTCTCGCGTTCAAGTACCCACGAACCATCGCATATCCACTTGGCGTGTTCGCGGCCTGGGTCGCCGCCGCAATTCTCTATCGCGGCGTGGTGTTGGCTCGCCTCGAAAAGCATCGATCCGGCGCCCATAATAAGGTGCCAGCCGATCACATGTGACACCGCTGAGGTGGCACGTCTCGCAAGCACCATTCAGACGTCGAGAGAAGGATCGGAGTACTGAAATGGCCATCGACACGGATGCCTCCGGAGACTTCATTCCGTATCCGATCCAACGCGTTAGGCCAACGGACGTTGTTGCGGGCGCTCGGACCGGTCGAGGAAGTCAAGAGCCTGAGCCGCCACGCAGAAGACGTACGCGCGGGTCGGTTCGTAACCATGGCCCATGCCCAGGAGCGAGAGAAGCGGAACCTCGCTCGCGGATCCCGAAAGCGAACGATGGCACCAGAACAGACAGGGCATCATCACACGCCAGAGGAAGACCGTCGGATTCGAGAAGCCGCGCTCGACAAGACGATCGTCGACTCGTTTGCTGCGAGCGATCTTCCTTCATCAGATCTCAATCCAGACGATCGTTCAGCCATTGAGCGTGAGCGTCCAACTGATGACGATGTGAATCGTCGGAAAGCGTAGAGGCCGCTGGCGATGGTCACTCAGAGGTTCTGGCCTTCCACCGGATGACCGCCTTGCTGCCTTCTCCGAGCCACAGGACGGAGCTTGCAACTCCGATACAGAGAATCCAGTCCGAGCCATTCAGTGCTGTGGTTCCGAACGCGTTCTGGAGGAAGGGAACGTAAACGACCACGACCTGCAAGGCGACGGACCCGGCGATCGCTGCCCACAACCAGACATTCCTGAACGCATGAACGAACGCGCTTCGCTCGTCGGACCGCGCGTTGAGCACATTGAACATCTGAAACAACATCAGCGTGGTAAATGTCATCGTCTGCGCGTAGCGTAAGTCGCCGCTGCCATCGACGAACCCGCCCGGGAGGGAAGCGTCGAGTACGAACAGCGTGCCGGCGGCCATGATGATTCCGACGAACACGATGCCGCTCCACATGCGCGCGGTGATCACGCGCTGCCCCGGCGGGCGGGGAGGCTGATCCATGAGGCCGTCGTCAGCGGGATCGACGCCGAGCGCCAGTGCCGGTGCGCCATCGGTCACCAGGTTGATCCACAGAATTTGTGTTGCGAGAAGCGGCAGGACCACTGCGTCGCCGCCAACATCGAGACCGATCTGGCGGGCCAGCAACACCCCGAAGAACATCGTCATGACTTCACCGATGTTCGACGACAAGAGGTACCGCAGGAATTTGCGGATGTTCGCAAAGATTGCGCGCCCTTCCTCCACCGCTGCGACGATCGTCGCGAAGTTGTCGTCGGCGAGCACCATGTCGGCCGCCTCCTTGGAGACGTCCGTACCAGTGATTCCCATCGCTACGCCGATGTCCGCCTTCTTCAAGGCCGGCGCGTCATTGACTCCATCGCCAGTCATGGCGACGACCGCACCCGACCGGCGTAGTGTCTCGACGATACGCAGCTTGTGTTCGGGATTCACCCGCGCGTACACCGAGACTTCCGCAACGGTGCGAGCGAGTGCATCAGGCGCCAGCCTCGCCAACTCTGAACCGGTAAATGCGCGACCGTCGGTGCTGATGCCGAGTTCCTTGGCGATGACCGCCGCCGTTCGGGGATGGTCTCCGGTGATCATCATGGGGCGAATGCCGGCACGCCGCGCCCGTACGACTGCGTCCCTTGCCTCGGGACGAGGGGGATCGATGATGCCTATCAATCCTGCGAACGTAAGGTCGTGCTCGAGACGTTCGTCAGGATGCGCGGACTGTTCCGCAAGCGTCTCGCCCGTGAGCCACCGGCCGGCGACACCGAGCGTTCGCAACGCGTGGCCCGCCAGGGCTTCGTTGGTCTCGAGGATGCGTGCTCGCCGCTCGTCGGTGAGCGGCCGGCGATCTTCGCCGACGAGCTCGCGCGTGCATCGCGTCAACAGCACGTCTGGCGCGCCCTTGGTAAACACAATGCCGCGGCCCTGCTGCTCGGTATCGCGGTGCACCGTGCTCATCAACTTCCGCTCTGACGAGAATGGCACTTCACCCACGCGCGGAAGTCGGGCGTCGAGCGCGTCGGAGCTCAATCCAGCTTTGCGTGCGGCGACGAGAAGTGCGGCCTCGGTCGGGTCACCTTGAACGGTCCACCGGCCGTCAACCTCCTGAACGGTGGCATTGTTGGCGCGGTCGGCGGCGGCGAGCGCGCGTTCGAGCTCGACGCGAAGCCGACCGTTAATCGGGCCGCCTCCTTCCGCCTGCACGGCGCCGCGCGGTGCGTAGCCGGATCCCTCGAAGTTCACGCGTCCGCTGGCGGTAACTGCCACCCGCACGGTCATCTCGTTCTTGGTGAGCGTCCCTGTCTTGTCCGATGCGATGACGGTGGCCGATCCCAGCGTCTCGACCGCTGCTAGATGCCTGACGATCGCGTTCCGCCGCGCCATGCGCTGGACGCCAATCGAGAGGACGGCAGTCACAACTGCCGGGAGCCCCTCCGGCACGGCGGCAACCGCAAGCGCTACCGCGAGGATGAGCACGTCGAACAGCGCGGCGGGACTGCGGACCTCCTCGACCACCACGATGGTCACGATCATGAGGACGGCAATCGCGATGACGACGAGTCCGAGGATCTTACCGGTGCGATCGAGCTCGTGTTGGAGAGGCGTCGACTCGTCTGGAGTGTCCTTGAGCAGTCCGGCAATGCGCCCCATCTCGCTGCGCATTCCTGTGGCGGTGACAACCGCTTTGCCGTGTCCGTAGGTAGCGGCCGTCCCACTGAACACCATGTTGTCACGATCACCGAGCGGCACTTCGTCGGCGATCGAAGCCGTGTCCTTGCTGACCGGCATGCTCTCGCCGGTCAAGGCTGCTTCTGACACTTGAAGTGAAGCCGATTCAATCAACCGGCCGTCGGCTGGAATCGTGTCTCCTTCTTCGATGATGATGACGTCACCTGGAACCAGTTCCGAGGCGGGGACGCTGTGTCGTTCACCGCCGCGAATCAGTGACGCGTCGGCCGCGAACATGGCACGCAGGGCCACCACGGCGGCCTCCGCGCGTGACTCCTGCAGGAAGCCCATCGTGGCGTTCAGCAAGACGACCGCGAAGATCGCGATGGCCTCGTACGGCAGCGCAGCGTCCCGCTCGAATGCCCAGAGCGCCGCGGAAACACCGGTCGCGACGAGGAGCAGGATGACGAGCACATCCTGAAACTGCGAGAGGAAACGCCGCCACGCGGGAACCGGTTTCTCAGCGGCAAGCTCGTTCGGGCCGAAATGCGCGAGTCGTGATCGCGCTTCCTCTTCACTCAGACCACGACGCTCATCTGTCTCGAGCTGCGCAATGAGTTCGTCGATGTTCAGGCGGTACGCAACACTCGCATCTGGCGTTCCGCTCGCGGTGATGGGCACCTCGTCTGCTCCTTGAGAGGCAGCACGCTATGCCCGCGATGTTACCGCAGGCGCGCATGAGCCGAAGGGGTGACGCATGCTGAAGAAGGCACCGGATAACCGCGCATCCCTCGGGAAGAGCCGCGTCATTGCCACAGTCGGCAGAGTCGGTCGATGGACGCTTGTCGTTATCGTCCTCGGCCTCATGGGTTCTTGCATCTCACGCGGAGTACGGCCCTTCGCCACGTCCGTCCGAGGTCGACATCCAGGATGAGATCGAGTTCGCGCTGCTCCAGTTGAAAGCGGAAACACTGCACAAGATCGACGTGGCGCTCCGCCGACTCGATGAAGGCACCTACGGTCAATGCTTCGAGTGCGGCGACCAGATCGCCGAAGCGCGCCTCCGAGCAGTTCCGTTCGCAGTGCGGTGCAGGGATTGTGAAGAAGCTCGTGAGGCGGCCCAGTGGCGTGAGCGTATGAGGCAGCGTCGCGGCTCCTCAGCGCTGTTCGTCGACAGAGTCAACCAGCACTGGAGTACGCATGGCCAAAGTCGCCATCAACGGACTGGGACGAATCGGTCGCGCCACGCTCAAGATCCTGATGGACACGCCTGGCTTGGACCCGGTCGCCGCCAACGACCTTGGCGCCTCCGACGGTATCGCGTATCTCCTTAAATACGACACCGTCTACGGACGCTATGAGACGGTCGAAGCAACCGATGACAGGACCCTCACGATTGGCCAGCACCGTCTCGTTGCTGCGTGAAGAGAATCCGGCGCGCCTGCCGTGGAAAGCGTTGGACGTGGATATCGTGTTCGAGTGCACGGGCGCGTTCACGAGGCGACAAGACCTCGACGCTCACATTCGCGCCGGAGCGCGGTACGTCATCCTGTCGGCACCCTCGAAAGACGACGATGTCGAGACGATCGTTCACGGAGTCAATACGCCACGAAGGGACACCACCATCATCTCCTGCGCGAGTTGCACGACGAACTGCATCACACCCGTGATGGAGATTCTCGGCCGACGGATCGGCGTTAAGAAGGCCATCATGACCACGATTCACGCCTACACCGCCAGTCAGGCCATCGTCGATGCTCCGCATCGGCACGTCAGAAGGGGCGGAACGGGCCGCAGCACGAACTCGAAAGATGGTTGCCGGTGACCCACCACGCGCTTTCACCGCGCTGGCCGCGGCCGATCCGGGGCGGCCGCGTGTGTCGACCTCGGGGGCCGGCGCGACTTCGCCTGCACGTACTCCCGTAAGGCGACCGCGTTGTTGTGTTCCGTATCGTGCGAGCTGTACACGAGCGTGACGGTGCCACGACGAGCGGCTGACACGACTGGCTTCCACGCTTCCGGACGCGAGTCGAGCTCGCGAAAGTAGCGCTGACGAAACTCGCGCCACTTCTCCGGATCGTGACTGAACCACTTCCGCAGAGCAGTGCTGGGTCCGACTTCTTTCAGCCACGCATCGAGGTGGAGTGTCGCCTTAGAGACCCCGCGAGGCCACAGCCGTTCTACCAAGAAGCGCGTGCCATCGGTTCGCGACATCGCGTCGTACGCGCGTTTCAATCTGATCATCGCTCGCTCACCTGCCTCTCGCTTTCGGGCGCTGGCCCTCACAGCATTCCTTTGGTCACGACGTCGATTGGAGTTGTGCGATCGACCCGTACAAAGGCAAGCCGCTAATGGCCTGCCGAGTCAGATCAACGGAGACCTTGGCTTCGGACCAACTCACGTCCCTGATGCAGTCCGGTGAGACGAGCAAGCGATGACCGCTCCACCAGTTCCTCGTGTTCACGATCAGGTATCGAATCGCCCAGGTGTGATCATCGATGAGCAGATCCTCGAGGTGGCCGATCTCACCGTCGGTTGCTTCGATGTGGTAGCCGATGACTGCGTTGCTACTGCGCAGATGGCAATCATTCGGTGTCGGTGTCGATGTCGCGTGCGTTCCATGTGTTTTGAGGTCCTCTTCGATCCTGCCCTCGGTGGTCAGGCTGCCCGGGTACGCGCCCATGCCCCACAATCCTGCGCCGCCCCAGTAGTACGGATAACCGTAGTAGCTGAAGTACTCGGCCTCGTGTTGGCGTGAAACTGGTTTCCTGGTATCGATATCGGGACTGCCTTCCACCTGCGCCCTCGTCAGGGCTACCGGAAGCCGCCTGGCCATCCACCCCGCGTGCCCGACGGCGATTGGCGAGATCAGCACTTTCCTGTCGGACAGCCAGCTGCCGGTATTGGCGACGAGATAGCGGATGCCCCAGTCTTCGTCATCAAAATAGAAGTCTTCCACTCTGCCAATGACCCCGTCGGTCGCCCGAAGGGCGTAGCCTCGCAAATCCTTGACGTTGCGTAGCATGGTCTTCCCCTCAATGAACTCAGGACCTCGTCAGCCGGTCCTTAAGCACTGGGTTCCGATTGCCCAGATCGCGCACCTGCGGCGGGATACGTGATCTGGGTGCCAGTTACCTGCGCCCACGGCGTCAGCGAGTGTGGTCGGGTGCGAACGCCGCTCGTGATTTCAGCCGCCAGATGCCTCTGGCCACCAGCGCGTCCGCAATCAGTGAGCGGTGGCAGCGCCACGGGACGGCGTCAGCGCACATCAGCGCGACGCGTTGTTGCTTTGCGAGCTTGATGCAGCGGTCCAGGTTCTCTCTGAACGTTGAGGTCTGCATGTAGTCGGCATAGCCGCGGAAGCTGGCGTTCCGCCATCCCATGTTCGCGGAGACACGCCCGGCACGCCGCAGGCCACCCAGTCCGGGCATGTGCCGGTAGTGAATCCGAGCACGACGGAGCGCTGGAGACAGTTGGTCTCGATTGAACTGAGGGTTGTGTCGCGACCGTGGGATCGTTCGCACATCAATTACCCGTTGGACGCCGTGCGCCTTTAGAAGGCGGATGAAACTCTCTATCGGCCGTGTCGAGTGCCCGATCGTGAAGACGACGAGCGGTGTCACGTCAGCTCGCAGTCGTGAGCATCCGGCGCCGCTTCTCCCCTAAAGTGGCGACCAACTGATTGAACGAGGCGGCAAATGCCTTGATGGCATCTGCCTGCAGCTGCTCAGTGATCGCGTGTACGTCAAGGCCGAGCGCCGCCGCAGTCGCCAGTACCGCGTCCACTTTTTCTTCCTCTGTCCCGAGCGTGATCCGAACGCGTCCGTGATCTCGAAACGCATCGAGCGTCGTGGGCGGAACCGTCGTGATCGTCTCCGGACCAATCAGCGCTTCGATGTACAGAACATCGGAGTACGAAGCATTCTTGGTTCCTGTGCTTGCCCAGAGCGGCCTCTGGACGCGCGCCCCACGTCGCTTGAGGGTCGCGAACGGCTCGCCGTCGAACAGCTCACGGAACCGGCGGTAGACACGTTTGGCGTTTGCGATGGCAATTTTTCCCCGCAAAGAGAGCGCGTCGGGCGAACCGATCTTCTCGAGCAGGCGGTCCGCAACTACGTCGAGCCGACTCACAAATACGGACGCAACCGATGTAACTCGATGGGGCTCCGGGTGGCGTTGAATGCCACGAAGGTAGGCATGGGCCACGGCCTCGTAGTGCTCAAGAGAGAACATCAGGGTGATGTTCACGTTGATTCCGTCAGCTGTCAGCATCTCAATCGCCGGAACACCCTCTTGCGTGGCCGGCACCTTGATCATCACGTTCGGTCGAGCCACGACCTGCCAGAGATGCCGAGCTTCGGCGATGGTGGCTGCAGTGTCGTGGGCAGAGTCTGGCGAGACTTCGAGACTGACGAAGCCGTTTGCGCCGTCGCTGTGGTCGTACACCGGCCGAAGGACATCAGCGGCCAACTGGATGTCCTCGACGATGAGGCGCTCGACGAGAGCTCGATTACCGATGTTGCGGTCAGCATCGAGCAAGCGACGGAGTCCCGCATCGTAGTCGGTGCTGCCCGCAATTGCCTTGTCAAAAATAGTGGGGTTGCTAGTGACCCCGCCGAGACAGTCCTCCTTGATCAATCGGTGGAGTACGCCGCCCGTAATCAGGCTGCGGCTGATATGGTCTAGCCAGACGAACTGGTCACGTTGGTTCAATGCGAGGAGTGGATTCATGAGGGTTTCTTTTCGGCGCTCCCGTTGTGGCGCGTTGATTGAGGACCAGCGTCAGGCTCTGACCGGTCTCCCTTTTTGATATGCCTGGTAAGCGGGGCGGCTGGTCGTCGCGATTGTCTGACGCATCTGCGTCCTTCGACTCCTGTCGCACGTCCTGCGACTGATCCTTCGTCTGGTCTGTCAAAGTGCACACGGCGCGCCACAAGCCGGTGCGCGGAATCGCCCGTCATCCCGCGTAGGACGGCGGCGGAGCATCGGGCCGGGGGTTCAGAATGAAACCGAAGGCTTTCAAAACGAAAGGATGTTGCTTGCGCATATGACCGGTGGCCTGGGCCGAGCGCTGGCGCGTGGCTTGCGCTGATGGGCTGCGCGTCAGCCGCGAAGTGTTCGCGGCAATAAGGAGTGACCGGCCCATGCGACTTATCGGTGCTGTGTTAATCGTCTTCGCGCTCGCGTTCACGTTCGCCATCGCAGAGTTCCCTTCTGCCCTCACCCCCAGCCAAACCGCCAGTCGCTCTGACGACGACGCCAAACGACACGATCGAGACCACGACCAAGATGACGAGCGGAATCGAAGGGGGCAGGCCATCTTCCGCTATGACACCTTTGGAGACGAACAGTTGTGGACCGAAGTGTTGCGGATGCATGAAGTGATTGCGACGGTCCCGCCTGCGACCGCGTTGGCTGTGGGCCTCAAGGTTGATGTCGACGCGTTGCCGCGGGCCGTCAAAGCGGCGCTTCGTACCGGTGAAGTTGACCTGACCAACTCCGCGGTGACCGTCGAACTGTTGCGGCTGAATGCGGTTGTGGGCGTGCAGGGGAAGGTTAACGACCTGGGTCAGCTCACCAGCGTCGGCATTTCCTGCGCGCTCTGCCACTCGTCGGTTGACAATTCGTTTGCACCGGGGATCGGCAAACGGCTGGATGGCTGGGCTAACATCGATTTGAACGTTGGAGCGATAGTGGCTCTCTCGCCTGCGCTGGATGCTGCCACCAAGGCCGAGTTCAACGCCTGGGGCCCAGGCAAATACGATCCCCGCCACCATGCGTTCGACGGCATCAACCTCCTGTCTCTGAACAGCCCGTCCGTGCCGATTGTCCTCCCGCCGATTTATGGCCTGAAGGGGGTCGGCTTCGAGACATTCAGCGCCGATGGGCCCATCTCGTATTGGAACGCCTACGTGGGAGTCGGCCAGATGGGTGGCAAAGGCACCTTCCACGATCCGCGCATCGGCCTCTTCATCACGCAGACACCGGATTTGGTCACGCCGAAGCTGCCGGCCCTGCTGGACTATCAACTGAGCTTGCGCACGCCGGAGCCGCCGAAAGGCAGCTTCGATCGACAGGCTGCCGACCGCGGCCGCCGGCTGTTCCGCAACGAGGCCGGCTGCGCCACCTGCCACCAAGGGCCCAACTTCACGGACGTGCTGAGCGGTCCTTCGCGGACCGTGCCGTTCCTGCACGACCCGGCCGAAGTCGGGACGGATCCCGCGTATGCCCTACGGACCGCCACCGGGAAATATCGCACCACGCCGCTGCGCGGACTGTGGCAGCATCCGCCGTACTTCCATGACGGCAGTGCGCCGGATCTCCTGGCGGTGGTCAATCACTATGACCAGCTGTTTGGGTTGAATCTCACTGCCGCACAGAAGGCGGATCTGGTTGAGTTCCTGAAGTCGCTCTGACGCAGTTCGGGCGACAGGTGCCGCGAAGTCGTTTCACCGAGGAGGGTGCACCAATGGCGACAGAATTTGTGATGGCAATCAGGACGAGCGAGATACCGGTGGGCGGCGTCACGGTCATCGATGTCCGCGGCACACGGATCGCAGTGGCCAACGTCAACGGCACGTACTACGCGTTCGATGACGCGTTCACACATGAGCAGTGCTCGCTGGCTGAGGAAGGAGAACTGGCTGGCACCACTCTCACGTGCAACTGCCACGGTTCCGAGTTCGACGTCCGGACGGGGAAGGTGCTCGCCCCTCCGGCGACGGTACCTGTGAAGGTGTACCCCGTCCGGGTCGCCGAGGATGCCTTACAAATTGAGGTGTGATGGCGACGAGGTCCGTGATCGTCGGCGCGAGCCTGGCCGGCGCTACCGCCGCCATCACGCTGCGCGAAGAGGGTGCTGATGGGACCGTGACGCTGATCGGTGCCGAGAATGAGCCGCCCTACGAACGGCCGCCGCTGTCCAAGGCCTACTTGCGCGGGGATGTGCCCTTCGACAAGGCGCTGGTGCGACCGGCCGCGTTCTACGCGGAGCACAGCATCGAGACGATCTTCGGAATGCGAGCGGCGCGGATCGATCCGTCAACCCGCATCGTAGAACTCGAGGATCACCGTCAAGTGCCATTCGACGCGCTGCTGATTGCCACGGGCGGGCGTAACCGGCGTGTCTCGATTCCCGGTGCCGCTCTTGAAGGCATTTACGGTCTCCGCACGGTCCAGGACGCCGATCGCATCCGGAAAGAGATGGTTGCCGGCCGCCGAGTCGTCGTCGTGGGCATGGGGTTCATCGGCTCGGAAGTGACGGCGTCGCTTCGGCAGAAAGGCCTGGACGTCGTCGCCATCGACCCGTCGAAGACGCCACTCTTCCGCGTGCTCGGTGAAGCGGTCGGCCAGACCATCGCCGACCTCCACCGAGCTCATGGTGTTCGCACCATCTTCGAGGATACTGTCGCCGCCTTCGAAGGAACGCGACGCGTGACTCACGTCATCACAAAATCAGGGCTGCGTCTTAAATGCGACTTCGTTATCGTGGGCGTCGGGATCGAGCCGGCGGTGGACGTCCTCGAAGGGAGCGGCATCCACTTGGACAACGGCGTGATCGTCGACGAGTACTGCCAGACGAACGTCAGCGGCATGTACGCCGCCGGCGACATCGCGAATCACTATCACCCAATCTTCAATCGCCGGATCCGAGTGGAACATTGGCAGAACGCCATCAAGCAAGGCGCCGCTGCAGCACGCAACATGCTCGGCAGGGGCGTCCCGTACGACGAGATCCACTGGTTCTGGTCTGACCAGTACGACGCAAACCTGCAGTACGCCGGATTTCACACGACATGGGAGCAACTCATCGTTCGTGGCCGCCTGGACTCCGATAGCTACCTCGCGTGTTACGTGAACGACGGCCGAATCCATGCTGTTGTCGGTCTAACCGGGCAAAGGACGTGCGCCGTGTCATGCCTCTCATCAAGTCCCGGCGCGCGGTGGATCTCGAGCAGGTTAGGGACGAAGCCGTTGACTTCCGCTCATTGAAGGCGAGTCCGTGAGCGAACAGCCGTCTCGGAGCCACAAATGACTACCACCCAGATCCTTGGTTTCGTCGCGACGGGCTTAGTAATCGTCGGGCACGTTCCGCAAATAGTTCACCTGATAAAGGAGCGCTGTACAGCGGGCATCAGCATCTCGGCGTTCTCTCTCTGGTGCACGGCCTCATTACTGTTTCTGATTCATGCGTCGATGATTGGTGATGCGGTTTTCCTTGGAGCCCAGACCGTGAATCCCGTAGCAGGGGGCCTCATCGTGGAGTTCTGCAAGCGATACGAGGGCGAGGTGTGCCCTTTTCATCGGGACGCGTATTCCCGGGCTTCAGTGACACGTCGCAAGCCGCATTAAAGGGGCGCTCGACGGCCTTTCAGAACGACACGAACATCTCAGAATGAAATCAGGGCCGGTCACTCCATCGACTTTCCCAGCAGTTTCAGGCGGTGTTCAGAATCCGATACGCAGGAATTCCTGGCGCGACCTGAAAGGTCTCCGACCGGGCATCCCGTTTTTCCTCCGAAAAGAATGTCTGCCCATCGGTCACGATGAAACCAAGGTCGCGCGTCCATGGGTGATCGACGCGCGGGTAGTAGATCTCGTTGAGGATCCCGTGGCTCAGCGTGAACCACACCCGGCTGTCGCGACTGACAGCGGTGCCCAGGCCGCTCTTGGCACTCGACGTCCAGCGTGGCGGAATTCCCGGCCACCCAGGGGCAAAGGTGTCTTTCACTATTCGACCCGCAACATCGCCTTCATCGTCGGGTGGAACGTGCAGATGTAAGCGAAGTCGCCCTTTTTCCGGATGGTGTATTTCCAGGACTTGTCGACTTGGATGTCTTTCGAATCGAATCTGCCGGTCTTTGACGTCGCCGTGTGGGGCACGATGTCTTTGTTGACCCGAGGCGCGCGCCACCTCCCAGCGTTTCAGGCTGAAGGATTCGATCTCAATGTGAAAGCACCGACGCGCGCGCAGCGCTTCGGGACCGCAGTCTACGTGTAGCGGCTATTGGCATGCGACGCTGGCCTCGACCTTGCTCTAACGTGCCTCAAGATAGGTAGAGAATCGAATGACGGGAGGAGAATGCAGAATGGGCGGGCACGTGCCTCGCATCGCGGTCGAAGGGCAACACCCAATGACCGTCTCGCCGATGCCACGCCGGACGGCCCCAACGTCAGGCGACGTGCTTGCGTCAAGACCCACCGCGCGTGCTGACGTCTACGCGATCAGCGTGATCCCAAGCAAGGCCCACATCGTAGTGGCGCGATATCAGGACGCAATCGGAAGGGTTGAAGAACTCGCGCGTGGGCTGGCCGTTGATGGCTGGTACACGTGTGACCACACTCACTTCGCACGTGTCGCGAGACATCGACGCTAGATTGAGTGATCGCTCATCGGCACAATGCCGACCCTACGAGCCAAGTCAGCGCGTCCAAATTATCAGCGTGAAGAGCGCCTGGTCTTGAGGCCGGACGGACTTGGTCCGGGTGATGCCGGCACACGACGAGTTGATCGAGTCTGCCGCCGAGCACGACGTCGTTGGTCGTTCGCCACGGACGCAATCCTTTCATAGCGATCGGCATCGAGCACCTCACACCGCGCGTAACAAGGTCGGTCGCAAGCCACTGGGCAGACGGATTGGTGTGGTGGCTCTTTTCATCGCCCTCGAACCACCAGAACGCGCAACGTTCACGCCGCTCGCCGGCGCATGAGGTCGCCAATGCGTTCAACAGCACGGTTAATCGCCGCATACGCATGCTGTCCGCATGCGAGCGTGCGAACGGAGCCGGACGGCACCAACGCCACCGTCACTGCACAGGCAACGGTGTCGCACGTCCCGTTGCGCTTGTCCCGTCGCAGGACTACTCGCGCGCCGCGGACATGCTGCGTGTGTTGAGCAAGGACCGCGAACACTTTGTACTCGGCATAGGTTCGAGCCTGCGCGTTGCTTGATTCGTCTTCGCCGATTACGTCGATCCGCATGGGCTCCATAAATTCAAGCGGCCGGGCCGCTTCGGTACTCCTGCGATGTTCTCCACCATGAAGGACACCGTGCTCTCTTTCATGGGGCAAGGGACAGGCCACATGCGGCGCGGCGCCAGGACGCCAGAATCAGGAGTTCCCTACTGATCGCTTTCGGGACGCCGGTCAGGAGCGTTTCGTACAGAAACGCACGGCTTCAGAATGAAATCTGCCTCGAAGCCGCTGGGAGAGCAGATCAGAGGCTACGCGCCGAGCCCGTATTGCTTCATCTTGCGCCAAAGCGTGACGGTGCTGATCTTCAGGGCGTCAGCGGCCTGGCGCCGGCTGCCGCGAAAACGCTCCAGCGCGCGCTCGATCATGGCGCGTTCCTGTGCCTGAAGGTCGAGGCTGTCGTCGGTGGCACGCAGACGAGTCTTCTGTGAGACTTCGGGCGGCAAATCGCGAACCTTGACGCTGTCCCCGCGAGCGACGATCACGGCGCGTTCGATAGCGTGCTCAAGCTCGCGAACGTTGCCCGGCCAACGGTAGTTCATCAGAGCCGTCATGGCATCCGCCGAGACAGTTTTCACGTCCTTCTTCACACGTGCAGCAGCCCGTCCCAGGAAATCGTGGACCAGCGGAGGGATGTCTTCGCGGCGTTCGCGCAATGGCGGGACAGTGATCACGAACGCGCCGAGACAAAAATACAGGTCCTCGCGGAAGGTACCAGCGTCGGCCGCCGCGCGCAGATCACGGTTGGTCGCCGCGACTACTCTCGCGTTCACTTGAATGTTTCGCTCCGCCCCGACTCTCCGGATCTCACGTTCCTGCAGCGCCCGCAGGAGCTTCGCTTGGACAGTGGGCGCGACTTCACCGATCTCGTCGAGAAACAGGGTGCCGTTCCCCGCAACCTCGAACAGACCAGCCTTATCTCGCACGGCACCCGTGAACGCGCCCCGCACGTGGCCGAAGAGCTCCGATTCCAACAGCGTTTCGGTCAGGGCTGCGCAGTTGATGGATACAAATGGGCCCGTGGCCCGTGGGCTCTGATCGTGGATGAGACGAACGATGAACTCCTTCCCCGTGCCGCTCTCTCCGTAGACCAAGACCGTCGTATCGAGCGGGGCCACGCGTCCCGCAAGCTCAAGGACCTCCTGCATCGCTACGCTCCCTGCGATGAAGTGCTTGGAGGCCGCGTGGCGCGCAACGCGCTCGCGAAGCAGGTTCAGCTCGCGCTCGCGTTTAGCGACGTGGCGCTCACGGCGCTCGAGTCCTGCAGACGCTTGTGAACCGCTTCGCGGACGCGTTCGACCTCCTGCCCCAGATCCGCGCTCTGAAAGTCGGCTCGAAGGGCTTCCAGACCGTCGCCCCAACTGGCCGCATCCTTGCCAATCACCGAGCACTTCGCAGCGCCTTGTGCAAGGCACTCGCTTTCGCGGAAGTAAATCTCTTGTCCGAGACAGGCGCTCACATACCCGCTCGTATAGCCCGCCAAAGACCAGCACACCGGCATGCCGCTCCTGCCATAGTGGTGTACGTGCTGTTCGGCCGCGTACGAATCGTGCCAGAACACTTCCTCCTCGAATCGACAAGAAGTGGCGTCATGTTCGACCTTGGTGATTTCGGCCCGGACAATACCTTCAAGCCTGTGAAGTACTGCACCTGCCCTGAGGCCCTCCAGTGGGGTTGCCCATTTCGAGCGACCGCGCAGGCTCACCGCATCGTGGTACCCGTCTGCGTACCCGAACCGCAACATGAGGCGTCTCGCGGTCTCAAGTCCCAACGTGTCAATGAGTTCCTTCCGCAGAAGACCCATTGCGGCAGCGCTGAGAATCACGACGCGCTGCTCATGGAGCCGGATGATCCCCTGATCAGGGCGGAAATCGAGCAACGAGGCGAGGTTCAGGTGCTCCAAATCCATCGGCTCGGGGTGCGCCAGTCGTTTCACATCAGCCTGTGGGTCCATTCTATTGACAGGGAGGAAGCGAGTCCAAGGTCCATGCGTCCCGCCAACGCCTGACACATCTACAGTCACGAATGCCTCAATAGGACAACTGGAGTGAGCCAGGTTCAGCCGGCTCCTGTTCGCCGTTCGAGGCACCGTTGGAGCGGTGCCGCGATCTCCGGCGATTTAGCGAATGGCTACGCCGAGCACCCAGCCAACCACTTCAAACAGACCTCGAACGGCAAGCGCGATGGGCAATCCGATCAGGAGGATCACGAACGGGACCACCAGCGCGATGCCCGCTGCTCCAGTGAGGGACACGAGTCCTTGGAGAAACGTACGTCCTCCGCTTGTTGGCCGGGAGACGTCAACGACATCACTGAGCCCGGCTCATCGCGCTCCCGCATCGGTGAGCGGGGTATGTCTCGACACACGGTCTGTCAAGTGGCCGCCGAGAGCCAGACGGGTGATACCTGGATTCCACGATGGAGGATCGCTTGCGGAAAACGAATCAGCAAGGACGTCGTCGATCGCGCGCTCGGCTGCGAGGTGCTCTCTCCGATTCCTGAGTTCGTCAACGCGGTGACCAATCACGACGGCGGCCGGCACAATCGCCGTGAGGATACCGTCCCGATGTTCGATTGTGTTTCTTGTGTAAAGCACGATTCCTCGTCACGCTGCCTTCCGGTGCGTGTCACGGTCACCCAGCACTCGATGACGCAGCTTTGCTCGCCACTCGAAGTACACGACCGGCAGTCCTGCCACTATGGCTGTCGGCAGGATCACCAAGCCGAACAATCTCACTTCCGCCGTCAACCACACCGCTGTGACGCCCATCGCCAAAACGACCCAAATGCTGAAAAAGAGCAGCGCCAGCGTCACGATTGTTTCCTTGTTTGCCTTTCTCACGGTTCCTCCTGTTCCTCCTGTTCGTTAGCGACTGTCCGCCGATGACGTTTCGTATGGCTTGTTCAATTTCAACGGTCAGCAGCCCGAGCTGACACGGTGACACTCCGAATCCCTGCGAGTAGCTCACCATTCGACTTCCGTCGAAGAGCACGATAAGGCCGTCCTCGCGAGCCAGCAGGTCATCGATCTGCTCCTGAATGCGCCGAACGTCACCGCCGAACACCCCGCGAAGAGTCATGACCGGAACTCCGCAGTCGACGGGCGTGACTGTTCCGACGAACCAATCACCGACTCGGATCGTCGCGCAGTAGCCGAACGCATCGTCCGACTCGGATGCTGCACGATATCGGCTGCCTCCGACACGGTTTCAGTCGGCGGGATGAGCTCCTCAGATTGCCGTGGGGCGCCGATGGCGCGCGAGCGCAGAAACGTCAGCTCATTGGCGCGTGGCCCGAAGGTCGCCAATGCTTCGGCCCATAGTGTGCGTGCCTCGACGTGCGGGCACTCATCGTCGCACGGGTCAGCCGTTCGAACAGTACGGAGACGGCGCTCGTGCGCCACCATCGCGTCGTGCCACGCTGCGAGGCGCACGGACAGCGACGCTGACTCAGACGTCCCAATCCCCGAGCCAAGCATTACGTACGGATTCATGTCAGACCCACCCCTCCTGTTGTTGAGAATCAGCCTTCGCCCCTGCCCAGTGTTCAACCACTCAAAGTAGTCCGTAGACGCTGCTCGCGGCTTCGGGCCATGCGCCAGGCACTGTATGCCCGGCGCCAAAGATCAATCAGAGTGAGAAGAGCAGCCGGGACGCGCCGGCTGGCGAGAACGGCGGCGTCAGTGCCTTGCGGCATCGGCGCGACCGCCAGCAAGGAAAGCGTCTCCCCGTGACAAACGCACCGCCGACGGCGCCGCGACGATGGCGGGCACGAAGCAAGGGGGTAAAGCAGATAATCATGGCGATTTGCACGTCGGCTTCGAATGTCCCATCTCGCACGACGCGGGACAGGACCGACCGGTGTGCACTTGTCGTGTTCAAGAGCAACTTCCGATCCGGTCGCTTTTCATAACAAAGATCGGAATCAGGCGGACTTCCTGTCGTTCAGTGTGAAACGACCCTTTCAGAATGAAATCTCGCCCACACCGCCGAATCGTTCGAGGAG
>JBKPCD010000060.1:0-16597 GCA_046727175.1 Acidobacteriota bacterium
GCTCGCTAGTGTTACCCATGTGTTACCCAGCCAACGCTGACAACGTCTTGAGCACCCATAATCGCGATATTTTCTAGTGATTTGTGGTGGGCCGCCCGGGGATCGAACCCGGGACACCCTGATTAAAAGTCAGGTGCTCTACCACTGAGCTAGCGGCCCGTCGAGAAACACCGATCGTAACACGCCCCCGCGTTCGGTTCGTTCGAACCGAGCCCGAGAACCGGGCGGTCTTAAACTAGCGCAAGTCCACTGCATGAAAATGAACCGGGTCCGAATCGCGAACCCCGAATCTCCCGGCATCGAGCGACCGAGCTACCGAACTCCCGAGCCACCGAACTACCGGCGCGATTCTGTGATCTGAACACGCAATCAGCCCGATCGGCGCGACCACGTCGGGCCCGCTCGCTCCGGCACGTCGAGTGCGCTGAACACGCCCAGTGCCTCCGTCCGATCCAAAAACCGATCGCGCTCGCCTTCGAGCGCCTTCATCTCATCGCTGAAGTCGACGAGATGGCGCTCGTATACCAGCATCTCGCTCCAGTACTCCACCAGCAGATACCGGTTCGGTACCGCCAGGTCCTTGAGGAACGAGCTCCCGAGAAACGAGCGGCTCCGTCGCGAGAGTTTCGTCCACTCTCCATCCGCGCCATAGAACCGCTCGAATTCCGCCGATTGATCGGGGCGGGTTTCGAACTGCCAGACGACTGCAACCACGCACAACCTCCACCGCGCCACAGTGTATCAAGGCCATCGTGCGCAAGAACATCGCAAGGGGTGTAATGCTCGATAGTGACCAATCTTCGCGGTCACGCGCCGACGGCGATCGTCCGAAGTTCAAGGGCAGTGAACGATATCATCGACCATCGACATAGGCGGTTACCCGACGTGATACAGCGCCGCGATGACGACTCCATACAGCACGTGCGCGAGAATCGTGGCGATTGGTGTCCCGCGACCGTAGTGCAGCGCCAGAAACCCCGGCGGCTGCAGCACACGATTCGGCGTCGGCCCGTAGTACTCGCTGACCATGTGCGGGTGCAGACCCGGCAGCACGATCATGCCGATCGTGAGCACGAACAGCGCGTGTATCAACCCTGCGACCGCGCCGAGCAGCAGCGTGCTCATGCGGAGCGCCTCGAACACGGCTCCGTACGGCAGCGCGAAGACGAGCCCGTTGACGAAGTGCACGGCGACGCCTACGACCATCGCGCGATCGCGCCCCGGGGTGAATACCGTCCCGAGGAGCAGCGGGATACTCATCCGCGTGTAACCCATCCCCTGGCTGATCGCCATGATCGTGCTCATCACAATCGTCGCCACGAAGCCGGCGAGGAAGATGCTCGGCAGGTTCACACGTGTTTCGCACGCGATGCGGGCTGCCATTGCGGGTAGCCCGCGCATTCCGCGAGTGTCAGCGCCGCATTGATCAAACCGATGTGCGTGAACGCCTGCGGGAAATTTCCCAGCAGTGCCTTCGTTCTTGGATCGAACTCCTCCGAGAACAACCCGACGTCGTTCGCGTACGTCAGCACCGACTCGAACCGCCGGGTCGCTTCGGTGAGCCGCCCCTGGCGAGCGTAGCACTCGATCGCCCAGTAGCTGCAAATGCCGAACGCCCCTTCCCCGCCGGGAATCCCGTCCTCGGTCAGATACCTGTAAAGGAGCCCGTCGACTCCCAGACGCGCGCCAATCCGTTCCGTCGTTCCAATCATCCGCGGTGCCCGCGGATCGACGTACGCGCAGAGACCAAGACGCAGCAAGCTCGCATCGACATCACTGGCACCGAAGTACGCCACGTAGCTTCCCGTCTCTGGATTCCATCCGTCCCGCTCGACCGTCGCGCGGATCTCGTCGCGGACCGCTGAGAACAATCCGCGGGGGCCGCGGACGTGCCCGTCGTCGTGCAGCTTCACCAGACGATCCAGCGCAACCCAGCACATGACCTTCGAGTGCGTGTTCTGACGCCGTCCTCGTCTGGGTTCCCAGATGCCATCGTCGGGCAGCTTCCAGAGGTCGCACACGGTCCGTCCGAGATCCACGAGCACGCGCGAGGTCGTTCGATCGATGCGGCCACCGCGAATCACGAACTGATGAATCGCGTCGAGCACCTCGCCATACACATCGAGCTGGAATTGGTTCTCCGCATCGTTGCCGATGCGAACCGGCTTCGACGAACGATACCCGTCCAGGTGCTCTAAGGAACGTTCGGCCAGCCGCGCCTCTCCGTAGACGTCGTACAGAATCTGCAATCTCGGGCTGGTCAGGCGTGTCGCATGGACCAGCCAGGAGAGAAACGCCTCCGCCTCGACGGTGTACCCCAGATCGAGCAGTGCACGAAGAGTGAGCGCCGCGTCTCGCAGCCAGCAGTATCGGTAATCCCAATTCCTCACGCCGCCGATCTCTTCCGGGAGCGACGTGGTGGGGGCGGCGATCACGGCGCCGGAAGGTGCGTAGGTGAGGAGCTTCAGCGTCAACGCACTGCGAATGACCTCGTCGCGATAGTGCCAATCGTAGTGGCACTGTGACGCCCACCCTTCCCACCATTCGATGGACTGCTGGATCAATTCCTGGGCGCGATCGCCAGTCGGCGGCAGCACGGCCGGCGATCCGTACGTGAACGACAACCCCAGCGTGACTCGATCGCCGGCGCGAAGCACCCGTCGTCCGGACGCCGAGCTGCCGTCGGGCGCGACCCGGAGCGGAATCTCGCTGCGCAGCAGGAGCACAGCCGGCCCGTGCTCGGAGAGGAGAGATTCGTGGGCGTGGCTGCGGATCATCGTTGGCGCGCGGGCGTAGTCGAGTCGCGGCTCGTATTGGACTTCTACCTCGACGACCCCCTCATCGACTTCGAGGCGCCGCAGTAACTCGTGTTCAGGCCACAGCGTTCGCGCTTTGACCGCCTCGTCGGCCACCGGCATCAGGTCCGTCAGTCGCATTGTTCCCGTCGCCGTTGTGAACTTTGTCTCGAGCACGTTGGTCCGGCCGACATACCGGCGATTGACGACGCACGGGTCCGACGGCCCTACTCGAAATCGTCCGCCGCGCGGCGAATCGAGAAGTGCGGCGAAGGCCGAAGGACTGTCGAAACGAGGGAGGCAGAGCCAGTCGATTGACCCGGCGCGTGAGATCAGAGCGGCGGAACGGCAATCGCCGATGATGGCGTATTCCGCGATCGGCGAGTAGGACGGCGTCACACCGGAGACCGACTATCAGAAAGCGAGTTGCTCTGACAAGAAGTCATACGCGCTGCAACACCTCGTCAATTTTTCGAATTTGCCGACACTCCACGGCAGCATTCTTGCTCCTGCCCGCGGCCGATGCGCCACGCCCGCGCAAAGCAGGAGCCGCGATCGCGCCATTTCCAGCGCAATCTAGCCGACGAGACGCCGGCAGTCGTTGCGTACGGCGAAGGCATTCTTACAAAGTCTGTCATGAAAGACGTCGCGCATGTCCTGATTGCGGCATCCGACGATCCCGCGCGAGACGTGTGCGAGCGCCAGCTGGCGGCGGCAGGTTTGCGCGTCACGTTTGCCCGCACCGGCTTCGAAGCGATCGTCAAGGCTTCGTGTCAGCTTCCGGATCTCATTCTGCTTCATCGGTCGCTCGGTCTTGGGCAAATCACAGAGACGACGAGGCTCCTCGGGTCGTGCCCGGTGACGGCGCACATCCCCGTCGTCCGTCTCAAGTCCGAGCGTGGGGATTCGAGACAGCTTCTCGAAACGCTGTCGGGTTTTTTCCTCTGATAAGGCTGATTCGCGGGTTTTGCGACCGAACGTCGGGGATTGTGGTTAACCAACAGATTCTCGAGCGCGAGCCGCCTTGTTTCCCGCCAGTTGGGCGATCTTCTGCACGAGGTCGTCGTAGTCAGCGGGCTTCGCGACGTAAAACGCGAAGCCTGCTTCGCGTATGCGGGCGTCCTCATCGGCGACGTAAGCCGTTAGCGCAATCGCTGGCGGATGCGGACGTCTGGATGTCGACGCGATTCTTCGCATCAGCTCGTACCCGTCCATGCCGGGCATTGCTACGTCGGCGACGATGACGTGCGGATCGAACGTCTTGAGCGCTTCGAGGGCCACCTCGGCTGATCCTACCGCCATGACGTCTGCTCCAGCCCGCTGGACTGCCAGCAGGATCAGCTCCCGTGTATCCTCGTCGTCATCCACCGCCAGTACCCGTACCCCGCGGAGCCGATCCGATCGCACGACGGGCTGAATGCCGAGCGACGATTCCATACGCGGAGCGGCCAGTTTGAGCGGGAGCGTGACGACGAAGCGGCTGCCGTGGCCAGGACCGGCGCTGTCCGCGGTGACTGTTCCGCCATGGAGATCGACCAGGTGCCGAACGATGGCGAGGCCAAGACCCAGACCGCCGTGTGCCCTGGTCGTCCCGCTGTCGGCCTGTCGGAATCGATCGAACACATACGGCAGGAACGTGTGATCGATTCCGATGCCGTTGTCGGTGACGGTAATCTGCGCGGCGCCGCCCGTCTGCTGCACGTCAATCTCGACACGACCGCCGACAGACGTGAACTTCACCGCGTTCGAGAGCAGGTTCCAGACGACCTGCTGCAAGCGGTCGGCATCGCCGTAAATCTGGCTGGAGAGCGCCGCGATAGAAATTCTGATGTCGATTTCCCGCGCACGCGCCGCCGGCTTCACGGCGTCGACGGCTGCGAGGACAACGGTCTGCAGGTCGATCGGCTGCGGCTCGATCCGGAGCTTCCCGCTCACGGCGCGGGACACGTCGAGCAGATCGTTGATGAGCACCGCCTGCGCACCGGCGTTTCGCTCGATGCTCTCCAGCGCACGCTGCAACGTGCCCCCGTCGAATCGACCGCTCTTGAGAATGTGGGTCCAACCCAGAAGGGCGTTCAGCGGCGTGCGGAGCTCGTGTGAGAGGGTTGCCAGAAAATCTTCTTTGAGGCGGTTCGCATCTCGCGCGTCGCGATACAGCAGAGCGTTATCGAGCGCGAGGCCGGCCCGGCTGGCCACTTCGAGCGCGAACCGCAGGTCGCGCTCGTCGTACCTGAAACGGAAGCTGGTCGAGCCAATCGTGAGCAGTCCGAGCGTCCGGCCCCGCGCGCGAAGCGGCACGATCATGTAGGACCTCACCCCCAGCTCGGTGAGGAGACGGCGGTGTTCGGCATTCTGGGCAACGCGGGTCACGTAATCGGGCGGGCAATCCGCTGCGAGCACTGGCTCGCCTGTCCGAATCACCTGCGCGCCAGGGCTGTCGACCGTCAGAACCGGCGGGTATTTCCGAAGGCCTTCCGCAATCGCCTGCTTCGTCGGGTCGGCGACGACGCAATCGACGCGCGCGAAGCCTCCTTCTTCGCGAACCACGTCGATGACGCAGCAGTCCGCGAGGTCGGGGACGGCGAGCCGGGCAAGCGCGCTGAGCGTCGCCTCGTAGTCGAGCGTGGACGCAAGCACGCGGCTCGCATCTGCGAGAAATCGCTGTTCCTGCTCGACGCGGCGCCGCTCGGTGATGTCCATGAATACGCCGATCGCGCCACGTACGGCGCCCCTCTCGTCGAAGAGGGGCACCGCCCACTCGTAGAGGCTCACGCGGCGTCCGTTTGGATGGACGACGTCCAATTCCACGTTCAAGACTTCGACGCCGTGCGCTGCCGCGTACTGCATCGGCAGCTCCTCCGGCGCGACCTCGCGGCCGTCCTTGAGCACCTTGAAAGGCGGCCGTTCGCCTTCAGGCGCACTGAGCGATGCGTTCTGCGACGCGCTGATGCCCAGTTGTTCGGCGAACGCCCGGTTGACCCGAATCTGCCGACACTGCGGGTCTTCGGCAATGCCGATGCCGATCGGCAGTATGTTGAGGATCGCATCGAGCTCGCCAGACCGTCGACGCAGGTCCGCGCTCAAGCGCGTGATCAAGTCGAGCATTGTGGGGTCCAGCGGCCCGGCGGACATGGAGGAGAACATCGGGTTCCGCGGACCGGATTCTATCATTGCCCGGTAGGGTGGGAGGGGTTCCGGCGGGGCGAAGCCCCGGGTCTTGATTGACAAGCCTCGACAGCGTTCCTCATACTTCCGGAAGTGCGCTCTTGGGGCGCCTCCTGTCCGCGGCAAGGGAGCTTGCTCCTACCCAATGGCGACTCGCGACAACTGAAACCTTCTTCCGGCCTGACACAAGCGGACATCAGGCAATAACGGAAAGAAGGTGTGCATGTCCCGGCAGCTCTCCTCGGCGGCCAATCTCGATAACGTCAAACGGGAAGCGAAGCGTTGGCTCAAAGCCCTGCGGTCTGGCGACGAACAGGCGCGCGAGCGGTTGCGACGCGCGTACCCGCAGGTGCCGGAGGAGCCGGCATTGCGCCACGTTCAACATGCGCTCGCCGCGGAGTACGGATTCGTGAGCTGGGCCGCGCTGAAAGCGAGGGTCGGCGCCAACACCGGTGCGTCGCCGCGGGCCGAGGCGCTCTCCTTGCTGCTCCGCGCCGCGGGTGAGGGTGACCTCCAGCACGTCAACGAGGTGCTCGATACGTATCCGGACCTCGTCAACGAACGCGGGACGCTTCCGGGTCACACCGGGCTTCGCACAGCGCTCCATTTCGGCGTTCATCACGAGGCTGTGGTGAAGACTCTCCTCGATCGCGGCGCCGATCCGAACGTCCGCGACGAAGGGGACAACGCGTTCCCGCTGCACTTTGCAGCGGAGCGCGGAAATCTGGCGGTCGTAAAGCTACTGGTCGAGCACGGTGCGGAGACGGTTGCAGGCCACGTCGACGACCACGAGCTCGATGTCATCGGTTGGGCAACGTGCTTCGGAAGAGCTGACCCGGAGATTGTCCAATACTTGCTCGCGCACGGCGCCAGGCACACCATCTTTTCGGCTGTCGCGATGAACGAGACGGCGATCATTCGAGACCTGGTCGCGCGCTCCCCAGCGGATCTCGAGCGCAGGATGGATCGCTCGAATCATCGACGTAGTCCGCTGCACCTCGCGGTCGTCGAGAAGCGCCCCGAAGCGCTTCGAACGCTGTTGGAGCTCGGATCCGACGTGAACTCGACAGATGCGGCTGGTCTTACCCCACTCGATCAAGCGGCGCTCGACGGGGAATCGGAGATGGCGCAGCTCCTCATCGATCGCGGATCGGCGATCGAATTGCCGGCGGCTGTCAGCCTCGGGCGGCTCGACGACATCAGGCGCCTGCTGCGCGAAGATCCTGACTGCCTCAAACCTGGAAAACGGTGGGGTCGGTTGATAATCGAGGCCGCAGCTCACGCCGGCAGTGACGTCATCGAAAGGCTGATTCGCGACGGCGCGTCGGTCAACGTCCGCGACGCACTCGAGACATCGGTAGACGAGACGGGCGGCTACACTGCGCTACATGCCGCCGCATTCCACGGGAACCCCGGAGCTGTGGCTGTTCTCTTGAGGCACGGCGCCGATCCCACGATTCGGGACAGCAAGTACTGCAGCACGCCCGCGGGCTGGGCCAACTACGCAGGACGGACCGAGTGTCGTGATCAGATCCTCGATGCGAACATCGACATCTTCGACGCAATCAGTCTCGATCGACCAGATCGCATTCCGTCCATTCTCGAGCGGGATCCCGCAGCGCTGAGCCGTCCGTTTCGTGAGTACGCCAGCTGCAGCTCGGCACCCGGCCACCAGTGGTGGCCCGAGCCGGATACGACGCCGCTCGATTGGGCGACAGCCACGAACAAGGCCCAGGCCGTCCGCATCCTCATGAGCCGGGGAGCGGAGCTGGCAGTCGGGGGCAATACCGCGCGGACGCACGCCGATCGAGTCGCCGCGTTTCTCCGGATGGCGTGCCTCGATTGGGCAGTCGGCGGCCCAGATCGTGCGGAATACACGCATGCCGCCGGGCGATTGCTGCGGCGTCACCCGGAAATCGCGCGCGACAGCTTTCTGACAGCCGTGGTCTGCGGCGAAATCGAACAGGTGCAACGGGTCCTCGCCGAACGACGTGATGCCGCGTCAAAACCGGTCGGACCACGCGGATGGCCACCACTTCTCTACCTCTGCTCGACGCGGCTTCCTGACGCGCGCCCGTGGAGCGCCAACGCTGTCGCGATCGCGCGCGCGTTGCTGGATCACGGTGCCGATCCGACCGCGTATTACCGCGGCGGCAATCCGTCTATTCATTACACGGCGCTCACGTGCGTCGTCGGACGCGGAGAGGAGCAAGCGTCGGTGCACCCGAGGGCGCGAGAGCTCGCCGCACTGTTGCTGGAGCGTGGTGCAGAGCCGTACGACGTTCAGTTCTTTTACAACGCCTTTGCCGGGCACGCGTCGCACCGTCATTTGGCAGACGATGACTTCGTGTGGTTGCTCGAGTTGATTTATCAGCATTCCATCGGGCGCAGCCGTGAACGCGACTGGCAAGATCCGGATTGGAAAATGCTGGACATGGGCGGATATGGCAGCGGCACCTGGTACTTGCTGTCGAGCGCGCTGAAGGGAAGCTACGTTCGCATCGCCGAATGGGTCCTATCGCACGGCGGAAGCCCCAATCCCCGTCGCGCCGCCCATCGGCGTACCCCTCCTGGCACCCTCTACGAACAGGCGGTTCGCAACGGCCTGACCGCATTCGCGGAACTGCTCGCGCGTTATGGCGCGGAGGTGAACGTCCCGCCCTCAGACCCGCACGAAGAATTCGTCCGCGCTTGCCTCCACCTCGATGGCGCGCGAGTAAAGGCTCTGGTTGCCAAGCACGCTGACTACGCGCGTGACCCGAGTCCGCTGATGATCGCCGCCGAGCGCGATCGTCCCGACATTGTCGAAGTGTTGCTTGATGTGGGAATGTCTCCGAACCTCGAAGAGCCCCGAACCCGGACGAGGCCGCTGCACCTTGCCGCCTACAACGACGCCCCAGCGGTCGTTCGTCTTCTCATCGAGCGCGGCGCGGAGATCGATCCGCGAGACGCTGTGCACGGCACAACGCCGCTCTACTGGGCGTATTGGGGGCAGAGGCGGCGCACCGTGGACCTGCTCGCGCCGCTGAGCCGCGACGTGTGGGCCCTTACGTGTCTGGGCAAAGTTGATCGCCTGCGTGAGCTTCTGTCAGCGGAGCCGCAGCTGGCAAAGACGCGCGACGAAAATGACACAATCCTCTTCTACTTACCGGACGATGAAGACGCGGCTGCGGAAATCGTCCGGCTGCTGCTGGCACACGGTGCGGATCCGTCCGTGAGGAGAAAAGACGGCACCACTGCCGGACAAGTCGCACGTGCCCGCGGTCTGGACGCGGCTGCCGACTTGCTCGGCGATTGACTCAGCCCGTCCGGTCTCCGAACACCTCGTAGGTTTCGACGACGTAGCGGACACCTGGACGATCGGGATCGTGCTTCGTTTCGGCGACCTGGTCGGCGGTCGCGCGGTTCGCGTAAACGCCGACGATGTCGCCTGCCGCGGTGCCCCAGCACTCGACGACGATGTAAACGACGAAGACCGGTATCTGACCCTCGACGGCCGCGCCGAGGTCGGTCGTTGTCCGCTGGGTGTGGCACTTCAGGCACTCCTCCACCCGAAAAACGGGGACGCTGACCTTTCTCCAGCTCGTGCCGCCGCAGCGATCGCAGGGACGGCCTTTGTAGCTTTCCATGTGTTCAGGGATTGCCGGAGTCTTCGCGACCACTCGTGACTGTCGCATCGACTCGCGCTTGCTGCGCGATCGATTGTACGCTGGCGCCGGGAGTAGCGCCGCTCGGCGGCCTTCCTGCGAGATTTCTTCGGCGAATCCGAATGCCGTATGCTTTTGGCGCATCGAGGAAACGCGTTGATGAAGAGACGAGACTTCCTGAGATCGTCAATGTTGGGCGCCCTGGGTGTCGCCGCGAGTCACCTTCGTCTGGGCGCAAGCACCCCCGCGGCGACGCGAAAGATTCTCATCGCGGGGGGGAATTTCGGCACCGAGTTCATTCGCTACATGGCGACGTTGACCGGCAAGAAGCGGCCGAAGCTCCTGTATCTGCCGACCGCGTCGGCAGACAGTCCGGCGAGCATCCTCTCGTGGTATCGAAACTGTGCGCCGGTTGATGCCTATCCCCTCGTGCAGGAGAGCTTCATCGCGAGCACTCGTCAGGCGCAGTCGTGGGAGGAAATTCTCCTGTCGGTCGACGGCATCGTCGCTTCGGGTGGCAATACTCTCAATCAACAAGCAATCTGGAAGGCACAAGGGATTGATGTGGTCCTGCGGCGAGCCTGGGACAACGGCATAGTTCTCGGTGGTGCCAGCGCCGGATCACTCTGCTGGTTCGAGGAAGGCACGACGGATTCACGGCCGAAGGAGCTCACCACGGTCAAGTGCCTTGGATTCCTGAAAGGCAGCCACTGCCCTCATTACGATCGTGAACCGGCGCGCCGGCCGCTATATCGGAAGCTGATTGGCTCGGGAGAAATGAAGCCGGGATACGCGTGTGACAACGACGCGGGGATTTACTTCGAGGACAACGACGTGAAGCGGGTCGTGTGCACACGCGCCAATGCGAAGGTCTACTACGTCAGCCTCGTCGACGGCCGCGTGGTCGAGAAGGTCCTCGAGCCGGAGCGGCTCGAGTGAACCGAGGCGGTCAGAGTCCGTCAGTAACCTGCCCGTGCGCGTCGACGAGCATTATGGCTGCGGCCACGGTACAGGAAAACGACCGCGAGACCGATCGCGACGAACGCCGCGCGCGGGTTGTACATCAGAAGGATCGGGAACAGTATCAGAAGAACGACAGCCATCACTTGTTGACCCAGCACTGGTCGCAAGCTCCTTGCCGTTGATACCCTCATGGTTTTCGCGGTGTAAACGCGTTATCACAGCAAACAGAGCAATGAGCCGCGACGCAACCCGTAACGAGATTCGATGCGGGATTACGAAACTGAGCGTCGAGGCATAGCTGATAGCAGCGCCATGAAGATAATCAGCCGCATGTCACTCCGTCTCTTCATGGCTGCTCTCTCTGCGCTGGTGCTCGTGGCCCTCGCGGATCATCGCGCGGCACTCTTCGGCGCCGCCGCTGGCGCGCAAGCGCGAGCCGGCCACCGTGCCCCCGTGTTCGAGGTCGACCCTTTCTGGCCGAGGCCGCTGCCGAATCACTGGGTCCTCGGCTCGACGATCGGCGTGGCCGTCGACGCTCGCGATCACGTGTTCATCCTGCATCGCCCGGGAAGCGTGGACGACAATTTCAAGGCAGCCGCTATGAAACCGCCAATCGGGATCTGCTGCACGCCGGCGCCGGACGTCCTCGAGTTCGATCCCGAGGGGAACGTCGTGAACTCGTGGGGCGGTCCCGGGCAGGGCTACGACTGGCCCACCAACAATCACGGCCTGAGCATTGACGGCAAGGGCAACGTGTGGATCGGCGGGAATGACGACAAGGACAGCCATGTCCTGAAGTTCACACCCGATGGCAAGTTCCTCCTGCAGATCGGCAAACCAGGTCAGAAAAAAGGGAGCAACGACAAGCAGAATCTGTGGCGGCCCGCAAAGATTTTCGTGGAACCGGCGGCAAACGAGGCCTATGTTGCCGATGGGTACGGCAACCGTCGCGTGGTGGTGTTCGATGCGGACACGGGGCAATACAAGCGCCATTGGGGCGCGTACGGCGCTCTGCCGGACGATGCGCCGCTGCCGGAGTATTCGCCGGCGGCGCCGCCGTCCAGGCAGTTCAACACCGTCCACTGTGCCATGGTGTCGAAGGACGGGTTCGTCTACGTCTGCGATCGTGTGAACGATCGCATTCAAGTGTTTCGAAAGGACGGCACGTACGTAAAGGAGGCCTTCTATGACAAGGCCACGCTGCGGTCGGGATCCGTCTGGGACCTGGCGTTCTCACGCGATCCGCAGGAGCGGTATCTCTACGTCGCCGATGGCGTGGACGAGAAGATCCGCGTCGTCGACAGGAACACGCTCGAAGTCCTCACCTCGTTCGGAGACGGTGGCCGCCAGCCGGGCCAGTTCTACGGCGTTCATAATCTCGCCACCGACAGTAGGGGGAACCTCTATACAACGGAGACCTACAACGGCGCGCGGCTGCAGCGATTCGTCTTCAAAGGGGAACGGCCGGTCACGAAATCGGAGCAAGGCGTGCCGTGGCCTCGCACTCACCGGATTGGCAGCTGAGGACGTATGAAGACCACGATCATTGCGGCCGCGGCTGCGGCGTTCGTTGGCGGTGCTGCCCTTGCAGCGGCGCTGACCCAGACCGCTGATGCGAAGCCCACGTGTGACATGTGCCCCGCGTACTTTGTGCCGAACAGCGAGATCGAGGAGTACCTGGCGAAGGCCAAGGCGGAGAAACTGATCGACCAGCAGGTGCGGGATGTGGACATCGGCAAGTCCCACGTCGCCGTCGGCCTCGTCCACCGGACGCGGCTCACCGAACCGGCGCCGGATTCGGTGGCCGAGCACGACCTGGTGAGCGAGGTCTACCACGTGATCAGCGGCGCCGCGACGCTCGTCACCGGCCCCGATCTGGTCGGCGCGCAACGGCGGCCGGCCACGAACGAGAACGTCCGGCTCCTGAATGGTCCCGGCAGCAACGGGAGATCGATCCGCAATGGCGAGTCACACGAGCTCCGTCCGGGCGACGTCATTGTGATCCCCGCCGGTACAGGTCACTGGTTCACCAGGATCGACGATCACATCACGTACTTGATGATCAGGATCGATCCCGACGAGGTCACACCGATCAAGGATGCTGCGGCGTCGAAGGCGTACTTGTCGAAGCCGGCCCGGTGAGGCGGTTCGGCGGAGGGGCCTAATGAAGCGGATGCTCGCCGTCGGCGTTGTCGTATTGATGACCATGGCTGGGCCGGAGGGACGTCAAGGCGTCCCTCCAGCCCGCGCGTCGCAAGCGCTTACCAATACTTCTTCAATCCGCCCGTCAGCACCAGCCCTGACGGATCCTGCCCGTCACGCATATTGCCGATCACGTGATACCGCGCCTCGCCCTTGAGGGAGACGGTCCGGCCGGTGAAATACTCGATGCCGCCGCCTACGTTGAACCCGGGTTTGGTCTCAGATTCGCCAAGCGCGTGGCCGTTGTCCTTGAACTGCAGAAAGTACGCGCCGACACCCGCACCCACGAAGGGATGCCACTTGCCGCCCTCCCAGTTGTAGTTGACGTCCAGCCGCAGCGGAATCTGCTGGAGCGAGTCGGTCGATTCGCGCGTGAAGCCGGGGTCGGTCAATCCGAAGTCCGTGCGGAGACTGACACGTGGCGTGAGATAGTACTCGAGCAACGCGCTCACGACGAGCGCGTTGTCGAGTTGATTGTCTGCGGGAACGAACGCGCCAACGTCGACGCCGACCGCGGTCGATCCTGCATGCGGTGCGCGTTCCTGGGCGGCCGCCATTCCTGGCCAAATCATGAACGAGCCGAGCATGAGGACTCCGAGGACACGTCTAAACATGTCGTTCCTCCTTGAATGACCGATGAACGAATCACGCGCCGCTAAGCGGCCCAGTCGTGACACTCGGTCTGGTGCAAGGGGGATACCTCAAAAGCTCGGCAACAATTTGCCGCGCGTTTGCGAAGGCTGCGTCTGGATGAGCACCGATTCGGGACAGCACCCGGATGAGCGGAAAGGTTGGATCCTACGGACAGAAATCCGGACATTTGGCGACACTGAGTTCTCCTTTGCGGTTCTCGGACACGTCCGTTCCGCAATGCTTTAGAATGACCGGACACTCCGTACATTCAACGCGGCCGGAACGTCTATGAAAACATGTCGTTCTCCGCTGAGGAGATCCAAGGCGGCATTTGCCGTTTCTGTCAGCGGTCACGGGGGCACATGACGCGCGCGCTGAAAGACACATCGTCGTGGGCATCAACTGGACAGCGGCTCTGAAGAAATGATGGTCGCCTCTGGCTCGCGACTCGGCCCCTATGAAATCCTGTCGCCTCTCGGTGCCGGCGGCATGGGTGAGGTCTACCGCGCGCGCGACACGAACCTGAATCGCGAAGTCGCCATCAAGGTTCTGCCCGAAACGTACCGTGTCGATCTCGATCGGCTCGCCCGGCTGAGGCACGAAGCGCAGGTCCTTGCATCGCTGAATCATCCGAATATCGCGGCCATTTACGGCTTCGAGCAGTTGATCGGCGTGACGGCGCTCGTACTTGAACTGGTGGAGGGACCGACACTCGCCGACCGCCTCGCACAGGGGCCACTCCCCGTCGATGAAGCGCTGCCGATCTCGTGTCAGATCGCGGTGGCGCTCGAAGCGGCGCACGACCGAGGCATCATCCACCGCGATCTCAAGCCCGCGAATATCAAGCTGCGCCCCGATGGGACGGTGAAGGTGTTGGACTTTGGTCTCGCCAAGTCGCTCGAACGGACGGGACTTCCGAGTGACCTGACGGAGTCGCCGACCGTCCTGAGTCCCGCACCCACGCTCGCCGGGGTCATTCTGGGCACGGCTGCGTACATGGCCCCCGAGCAGGCCCGCGGCAAGGCCGTAGACAAACGGACCGACATTTGGGCGTTTGGCTGCGTGCTCTACGAGATGCTGACGAGCAAGAGGGCTTTTGCGGCCGAGACACTGACGGACACCGTTGCCGCGATCCTCAAGAACGAGCCCGATTGGCAGGCGTTGCCGCCGGGCACGCCGGTCCGCATACAGTCACTGATTGCGAGGTGTCTCAGGAAGGATCCGGCGCAGCGGCTTCACGACATCGCGGACGGGCGGTTCCAGATTGACGAGGTGTTCAACGATCCCGCGAGTTCGGCAGCGGTCCTGAAACCGGCCCGGGCCCATCGCGAGTGGGCCGGGTGGATCGCGGCCGCGCTGTTCCTGTGCGCAGCACTTTTTTACGCCGCGCGGCCCTCGACCTCCTCCTCGCCTGGCGATGCGGTCAGCTTTCCCGTCTTCCCTCCCGCAGGAACAGCCTTTGCCGCTGCGATCAACACCACGGTCAATGTTCCAGCATTTGCACTTTCACCAGACGGGCACGCTTTGGTGTTCAGCGCAGAGGCGGCTGGCGCCCGGCCCAGGCTGTGGGTGCGATCCCTCGATCACATGGACGCGCGCCAGCTGGCGGGAACCGAGGACGCCCAGGATCCCTTCTGGTCACCCGACAGCCGCTGGATCGGCTTCTTCGCAGACGGAAGGCTGAAGAAAGTTCCCGCCAACGGCGGAGCCGCGCAGGTGATCGCCGAGACTGTGACCGACTTCCGGGGTGCCACTTGGGGCCCCGAGGACACAATTCTGTTCGGAGGCGGACGGCAGCCGATTCTATCGGTAAACGCGGCGGGCGGAAGTACCACGCCCGTGACGGTCATCGGTGCCTCCCAGGAGGGCTCGCATCGCAATCCACACTTTCTCCCCGACGGCCGTCACTTTCTGTACTCCATCTTCGGCCGCAGGCCAGATCAAAATGGTGTGTACGTGGCCTCGCTGGATGGCAAGGCCAAAAAGCTTCTCGTTCAGGTCAGCACGACTGCGGTCTATGCGCCGCCAGGATACCTGTTGTTCGTGGACGGAGACACGCTGCTGGGCCAGGCATTTGATGCGGAGCGGCTCGAGCTCAAAGGCCAACCGTTCCTCGTTGCCGAACACGCTGGCCGGAACACCGCCTTCATGAGCGCCGTCTCGGCGTCTCGAACGGGAGCCATCTCGTATGCGGGCACTCTCTCTCAGAGCGGTCGCTTGGCATGGATTGACCGCCTGGGGAACCCGGTCGGCTCGCCAGGCACGCCGGAGGGCGACTACACCGATTTCCGACTGTCTGCCGACGAGACACGTCTGGCGGCGTCGCTGGTCAATCCGAAGACCAGCGCAGTCGAGATCTGGCTGAAAGACCTGGCGCGCGGCAGCACGTTTCGTGTGAATTCCGGTGGGCTCGTCACATCCGCTGCGCTGTGGTCTCCCGATGGAGCGCCGCTGATATTCCGGACCAACCGGGCTGGATTCGTGGAGCTCTACGAGCGGAGCGCGGCCGGCGGCGGAGACGATCGACCGGTGCTCTCTCTAGAGGCATCCCGTGCAGCTCTGTTATCGCAGAATGTCGTTCCCACCGACTGGTCGCCGGATGGCCAGCGGATCATCTTTTCCGTCGCATCGTTCGGGTCCGGCACCGACTTGTGGCTGCTCCCGCTCGGGGAAGAAGCGAAGCCCGCGAAATTTATCACCTCACCGGCCGACGACATGCACGGCAACTTTTCGCCCGACGGCCGTCTGGTCGCGTACACGTCGAATGAGTCCGGCAGGTTCGAAGTGTATCTCGAAACATTTCCACGATCTGATCGGAAATGGTCCGTCTCCACGAACGGAGGATACGAGCCGCGGTGGCGGGCAGACGGACGCGAGATCTATTACCTCTCCGAAGAACGCAAGCTGACGGCAGTCTCGGTCGGCGCCGGTCCCTCGTTCGGCATCCCCAAGACACTCTTCCAGACCCGCGCGTCGAGCGGTGTAACCGCCAACCGCACGCATTATGTACCCAGCCGCGACGGCCAGCGGTTCCTCATCAACATGGCCGCCGACGCGGTGGCTTCACCCATCACTATCGTGCTCAACTGGAGTGCAGCGCTGAAGAAGTGACCGGTGTCTACTCCGCGCGCAGCGCTTCGATGATGTCGATCCGCGACGCACGCGCGGCGGGCAGCCACGACGCCACAACTG